>NZ_CAAAFT010000256.1:23951-35532 GCF_900634765.1 Candidatus Protofrankia californiensis
GCTCTGTACCCGTGCGCCAGGACGGAGCATGCGGGGCCCTGGCCGGTCTCGCAGCAACCGTGTGATGGTCCGCCGTATGGTGTGTGGCATGCCGAACCTGAACGTGTCCGTGCGGGCCGCGACCCTCGAGCAGGCCCGCGCCGCGGCCGCCGTCGCCGGGATGACGCTGTCGGCGTGGGTGGACAAGACGCTGGCCGAGTCGATCTGGACCGCCCGGTTCGCCCGTCAGCAGCAGCGCAACGCCGCCCTGGGTGTCACCCCGGACTACCTGGCGGCCGAGTACGCCCGGCTGGAGGACCTGCGGCGTGCGGCAGGGTGAGGTGTGGGCGCGCGCTGACGCCCCCGCCTACGCCTTGATCGTCTCTGCCGACATGTACAACAACGCCGGCACCGGACGGGTGATCGTCTGTCCGGTCATCCCCGGCGACCCGCTGCCGCACGACGACTACGCCGCCGACGCCGGCATCACCGACCCGCTCCCCGGCACTGTGCTGCCCGAGCTGGTCGCCTGGGTGCCGGCCGCGGGCCTGTCCCACCGTCTCGGCCCGATCCCCGAAGACGCGTGGCGGCGCGTCGACCAGATCCTGCGCCGCATCCTGGGCCACTGATCGACAGAATCTGATCGTGTTGAGCTAACGATCGATCGACCGTCATGATCAGTTGTGATCGCACCGGAACGCTGACCGGACTCCTCCATGGGTGTCGTCGTCCGTGGCCGTGGGTTCCCTCGCCTGTGGATGGGCCTCGTCGTCCGCCGCAGGGCCGTTGAGGATCAGTTGGGGACCAACCGGACATACCCGGCCCGTGTATGGGTGAATGCCGGCAAGAGGTATATATTTTCCGTGAGCGGCTGCCCGCTGTCGGTTGTCGACGTGTCACAGGTGAAGGTCCGGGTAACAAGTCCGCATGTTCCCTGCAACCCGATGCATCCCTTAGCGGGCCTTACTAAAGTCCGAATCATCCAGAAAGACCGAAGGTGAAGCGATCATGTTTTCGTCGCGCAGTCGGAGGTCCGCAGGAACGTTAGCGCGTGGAAGCTCACGGGCCCGACGGCGATCCGGTGCCACTGCCATGTGCGACTAGAGGGTCAGGGATGGCGCGATTATGGTTTTTCCGCGCCACCGAGGCCCCCTCCGTGGATCACTAAGGAGGCCCCACCACCGTGCCGGCTACCGCCATGCTCAACCTGCCGCTGGTACTGCTGTCCAACCGCGGCCCGGCGAGCTTCGACCGTGATGCTTCCGGACGCACCGTTACCCGTGGGGCGGGGGGGCTGGTGTCAGCCCTGTCCGGCCTTGCCGAACACCTTGACGACGCCGTCTGGGTGTGCGGGGCGTCGACCGAAGAGGACGCCGTGGTCGCCAGCGAAGCGCAGGGCAGTTCGATCCTCGTCCAGACCTCTCCATACCCCCATGTCGTCGAGGACGAACCCGACGGCCCCTCGATCCGGGTCCGGCTGGTCACCACCGACCCGGCTGCCTACGCGGACTTCTACAGCGTCTGGTCGAACCCGATCCTGTGGTTCGTCCAGCACGGGCTCTACGGCCGGGCGCTGTCGCCCGTCATCACCCAGGCCGAGCACGACGCGTTCGACAACGGCTACGCGGCGGTCAACCGCGTGTATGCGGACGCGGTCGTGGACGAGGTCCGCGCCCGCGGCGGCAAGGTACTGGTCCTGTTGCAGGACTACCACTTCTACCTGGTGGCCGAGCGGGTCCGCGAGCTGTGCCCGGACGTCGTGCTCACCCACTTCATACACATCCCATGGCCGAGCCCGGACGAGTGGCGGGTGCTGCCGGCCGGCATCCGCGAACGGCTGCTTCAGGGTCTGCTGGGCAGCGACGTCGTCGGATTCCACACCCGGCGCTACGCGCGTCACTTCGTCCTGTGCGCCCAGGAGCTGCTCGGCCTGGAGGTCGACCTGGACAACCTGCTGGTGCATGTTGGTGACCGGATTGTCCGGGCTCGCTACTACCCGATCTCCGTGGACACGGGCGCTCTGGAGGCGACGCTTGGTACCGAGGAGGTCGCCGGACACGTTGCCATGCTGCGTTACGGCTTCCTCGACGGGGACCGGCGGCTCATCCTGCGGGTGGACCGCACCGATCCGAGCAAGAACGTCGTGCGTGGATTCCTGGCCTTCGGCACGCTGCTCGACCAGCATCCGGAACTCGTCGGGAAGGTGAGCTTTCTCGCCCTGCTCCAGCCGAGCCGTACCGACGTGCCCGAGTACGCCGACTACATCGCGCTGATCGGTGCGGTGGTTGCGGAGATCAACGCCCGGCATACCAAGGACGGCCAGCAGCCCATCGACCTGCGGATGGTCGAGGACTTCGCGCTTGCCGTAGCCGCTTACTCGATCTGTGATGTGATCATGGTTAACGCCCTGGCGGACGGCATGAATCTCGTGACCAAGGAGGTTGCGGTGGTCAACCGCCGTGGCGGTGTGCTGGCTTTGTCGGAGACCGCCGGAGTCTACGAGGAGCTCGGGGAGTACGCGGTCGCACTGCATCCCTTCGACGTCCAGCAGATGGCGGACGCCCTGTACGAGGCTCTGACCATGCCGCTGGAAGAGCGGCAACGGCGGCTGGCCGCGGCGGCCGAACAGGTACGCACGCACGACGTGGGGCGCTGGCTCAGCGACCAGTTGGACGACCTCTCCCAGCTCGCCGGCTACCTCTGACCGTCACGCCGCCGGCGGGATTCTGCCGTGGTTCACGGGTAGTCTCAAACGGCGGTGGCGGTTACCGCTCAGTGCTCGGGGATATAGGCCCTCCGGCAGCGCGAAAGGATCATGATCGCGCTGCCTCCGGCCCTCTGGTTGGCTGGTTATTGATTGGATGGGGAGCGGACGTGGCGAGTTCCGGCGGTCACCACAAGGCGAACAAGGGTTCGTGGACCGCGGTTTTTCTGATCATCGCGGGGTTCACGATCGGTGTCTTCGCCCTCATCCTGGATTCGGTGCCCCTGTGGATCGGAACCGGTGTGGCCCTGATCGTCGGCATGATCACCGCTGTGACCTCCCAGATCATGGAACAGGCATACTGAGCCCCGATCGCGGGAAACATGATCACGCCTGCCTGGGTGGACCGGGCAGGCGTCGCCACAGCCCATGGTGATCCTGCAGCGCGCAGCGGCAGGACGTACCGTCTTCCGTCGCTGTGACGACCGTCTCTTACCGGTCGCGTCAGTGACTGCTGGAGCCGGCCAGTGAGCGTGGGGTGACGAACGAGACCAGCCGGGTCGTGCTTGGCCCCAGTTCCGCCCAGCGGCCCACAGCCAGATCTTCCACGGCCAGTGCCGCAGTGGGGAACGTGGGCAGGCGTGAGCGCTCACCGACCGGGAGCAGACCGGCGGCAAGGGCGTGGATACCCGGGTTGTGACCGACCAGCAGGACGGTGGGGACGCCGTCATCCAGTTCCCGGAGGCGGTCGAGCAGGTCCGACACGTCGGCGAGATAAAGCCGATCCTCGGTCAGCACCGGGACGGACGCCGGGAGCGCCCCGGCAATCTGCTCGACGGTTTCGCGGGTCCTACGAGCGGAGGAGCACAGAACCAGATCGGGGGCGAGTCGATCGGCTGTCAGGTGTTCGGCGATGAGGCGACAGGAGGCCCGGCCGCGCGGTGACAGCGGGCGGTCGGCGTCCGGCGTGGCACCGTCGGCCCAGTCGGACTTGCCGTGACGCAGCAGCAACAGGCGACGTGGTGGCCTCACCGGGCGACCTGTGGGAGAGCAGCAGACACCCGGACGCCGCGATCGGGCGCGGGACGAGGCGACACGCAACTCCTCCTCGGACGGCGACGACACGCAGCCTGCCCATCTCGGACCGGGGCGTCAATGGTTCTTTTCTACGCCCGCCGCGGGCCGCCTGCCTCATCCGGTGGCGCCTCACCGGCATGGGAAGCCTCACTCACCCGCGTGGGAAGTCCCATCCGGTGGTGCTGTGCCGGTCATCGCTGTGCCGGTCACGGCGCCGGGCGAGGCGTCCGCTCACATCAAGGAGCGGTGCCTCACCCGAGGTGATTGCAGGTCTCCGAGGGCAGAGCCGACAGGATCAACCGGCTGCGTACGTGGAAAGCAGGAGGCGATCAGCAAAGGCTAGAGCGTCGTCCGGGCTGAGTCGGCCGCGGGGAACCATGGAATTCCGCTCGTCCGAAGTAAGCCCCCCCCACACGCCGTGTTCCTCCTGGCGAAATAAGGCGGTGGCAAGACAAGCCCGCCGCACGGGGCAACCCGCGCATACGTTCCGCGCCCGGCTTTCCGCGGCCGCCCGCGCCTTGGTGTTACGTCCGTCCGGAGGAAAGAACGCGTCGGGATCCCCGTCCCGGCAGGCGGCTTCCTGACGCCAGTATGCGGGCCATCCAGCACCGTAGGGCTGCGGCGGGAGGTCGCGTCCGGGCAGGACCGGTACTCCGGCGCTCATGAGGTTCTGCCAGTATCGGCGCACAATCCGGATCGATGATCGCAAACGGTCGCGCTACCTGTGGGCAGCGACCGCAGGTGACTCAGCATGCTGTCTCCTGGAGGACGTCACATGTGGCGGACATAACAATGAGGAGCGTTGAGTGGATGTGTTCCAAAGCACATCGACTCCTCTGCTCGCGTGGGACCACAACCTTGGGGAGGGACGGAGGCAGGGTTGTCCGGCATGAATTACGCACGCCGCGGACACCCTCTTCGTCGGAAACGAACCCGTCTCGTCTCGTTAACCGAGGAACGTAGACGGCTCTCGACGGGATAGCAAGGGTTTCGGAACGCTCGCGTCCGCGGCTTGTGCAACAAATCCGATCCCGGCCTCGCCGGCCGGCTTGCCGCCAGGAGACCGAAGCGTTGAGTGCACGTACTACCACCCGTAGTAGATGCCCGGTATGTACCAAACCGGGCATCCCGGATCTCTCCGCGTCAACGGGGGGTCGGGTACGGTGCTCCCGGCGATCGCAAGGGTGAGTAGAATCACAGCGATGATCGCCAGAGGTGTAGAGTCTGCGGCCGGAGGGCCAAAGACAACGCGATCATGTTTTCTCGCGCTGCCGAAGGTTTAGGTCCTCCGGTCTCAGACCCTTCCGATGCGATAGTCGTCCGTCCAGATCTCCTGGTACTGGACGTAGGTGCCGGGGTGGCGCGAAACGATCATCTGTCCGTTCCCGGCGTACAGGCCGTCGTGGTACGCCTGTCCCTCTGCGTCGAGAAAGAAGATCACATCTCCTGGACGGGCGTCGGCACGGCTGACCGGCCGCAACGCGGCGAACTGGTCGTAGGTCGTACGGGGGATCGAAAGGCCGATCTGAGCGTACGTGTACTGGATCAGACCGGAGCAGTCGAAGTCGTCCGGTCCGGAGCCACCGTAACGGTAGGGTTTGCCGATCTGCTGCTCGGCGATCGAAATCGCCGCCGCTGCGACCGAGGACGTCTCGCCGGGAGCCGGTGCCTGCGACGCTGACGTGCCGAAAAGCGCATCCCAGGTCAGCGGGCCGACCACGGCATCGACGACCAGACCGGCACCGGCCTGGAAGCTGCGGACACCGCTCTCGGTCTGCGGACCGAAATCCCCGTCGGTGAGGATCCCCAGCTGGCTTTGGAGCTGCGCCACCGCGTCGCCCTGGCTTCCCAGGCTCAGCAGCTCGCCGGAGAACTCCTGCGCGACCGGTTGGATCGTTGCGGACGCCTGCGCCGTCGAGGTGTCCAGGATCGCGTTGGTCACGACAGGCGCGGAACTTGCGGGGGTTGCCGCGGCTTCGTCTGCCCTGGCCGGATGAGGCGTCAGAGCCACCGCAACGGCGACAGCACAGGAAACTGCAGTGATCGTGGGTGAGACCGTACGGCTCGAGATGGACATGCCATCGCCCCTCTGCCGCCGTTCCGGGCAGGTGGGACCCGGGTCCCGTCCGCGCGTGTGGCCGACACGGGGATGCGGACGGGCTTCGGCGGTCACCCCCGTTACTCACCGTGATAGTGAGCACCCTTACGCTAAGAGATAGGCCAAGAACTTTCAGTAATGTTAGTTACTGAAGGTGACGATCTTTGTCACTGAAAGCGATCGTCGGAAGACCGCATCGCTCCCACGCACGGAAGCCGCCGACAACGTCAGTGGCGTGGCGCAGGCCGAGATCCTGAAGGGAGGCGGCCGCGAGGCTGGAGGTGTACCCCTCCGAGCACACGATGATGACCTTGATGTCGTCGCCGGTGACCTGGGGGAAGCGCGCGTCGCAGGTGGGATCCATCCGCCATTCCAGGACGTTGCGTTCGATGATCAGTGCGTCGGGGATCTCGCCCTCGGTGCTGCGCTGGGCCGCGGGACGGATGTCGACCAGGAGCGCCCCGGCTGCCGCTGCCGCGGCCGCCGCGTGCGGGTCGAGACGGTCGAGGCGGGCGCGGGCGTGGGCGAGCACCGCATCGATACGGCTGCTCATAGCCGTCCTCCGCCCACGGCGACAGCTCCTGCTCCGCCACCGCCGACCGTGCCGTCGCCGATCAGGTTGCCGCCGGCCGCGACGGTCCCGACCAGGTCACCGTCGATCAGATTTTCGATCATGAAGTCGTCGACTGCCTGATCGACGGTGTCCGGTGCGTACCGCATCGGCACTTCCGGGGGAGAGTACGCATGGATGGTCGTGGCTGGCTCGGTCCCCGCATTCCCTACCTTGTGGATGTGGCTCCGGCCGAACGTGACCGATGTTCCCTGCTCATGATGCCTAGACCCGCGTGGTCGCCAGTCCTGGTTGCAGATGATCTCCCTGACGCGGCCCTGGGCGACGGTCAGCGCGCCGAGCGCGCCACCATGATCATGCGTACGGGTGTACTGACCTGGGCACCAGCTGATCATCCACACCTCGACCGATCCGGACAGTACGAGACGGGTGTACCAGCGGTTGACCGGGTCATGACGCACGATCGCCGTCCATATCTCGGCCGCGGCGCTCAGGGATCGGGTCAACTCGTCCAGAATATGCGGCGCCACGGTTTCGTTTTCGTCCTGAAGAAGAAAATCGGGTACCAAGGTGGTGCCCGCAAGTCGTGGATGAATGAGTGGCATGGCTGGCTCCATGTCAGTACGGGCCGCAGGCAGGGATCATGTCTTTTCGTGCCGCCGCGGGTTGTAGGAGATCGTCGGGTCGACGATGATGCGATTACGCCCTTCTGACACTCCCGGTGGAAAAGCGGCCGGCGCAACGGACGAGCTCGCCCGATGCGCCGCCAAACGCGCGGCGGGATCCAGGCGGGCGGTCAGACAGGTAGGTAGGAGGTAGGTAGGCGGGCGGCACAAGGCGTGGCCGGTGAGGTGATACCGCCGGAACCGGTGTTGTGGCGCCGGTCGGTGGTTGTCAGCGCACCATGTGCAGGCCACACCTGCCGGTACACGCCGCGCTGGTCACAAGAGCGAGATCGGTCACTCGGTCGCTGTGCAGCAGAACACGGCGGGATGCCATGCTTGGAACTGTACAACTGATCTGACACCCAAATCCCCGTTTACCCAGGGTGGTACCTCGCCCGCGATGGCCGCCGCCGTTCCCGACACCGTCCTGGCCGGCCGCTGCATACCCCGGGGGTTCCGGCGGTGGTTGCCTTTCATGACGTATGATCGTTATACGGGTTCGGTGCTCTCCTTGCTGTGACGTACCGCTCCTGGAGCACGGCACCCGATGCCCGGGATGCCACCGGGTGTTCCTTGCCGAAACCCCGCTTACCGCTGATTGCTGCTGGAACGAGTGATCCGCAGGTGGCCGCCGTGGCCCCTGCGCTCCCGCGCGCGCCCTCACCGGGGCGTGCCCCGAGCACGACAGGTTCCCCTTCCTTGCAGAGCCCGACCATGCCCCCGTTGCCTCCGCTGCCTCCCTTGTCCCTATTGCCATCATTTGCCCGGGTACGCGGCTTCCGCCCGGCCTGGCTGTCGCCGAGGACGGCCCGCACCGAGATTCTGGCTGGCCTGGTGGTAGCTCTTGCGCTGATTCCCGAGGCCATCTCCTTCTCCGTGATAGCCGGGGTCGACCCCGGTATCGCCCTGTCCACCTGCTTCACCATGGCTGTAGTGATCTCTGTCGCCGGCGGTCGTCCCGCAATGATCTCTGCCGCCACCGGTGCCATCGCCTTGGTCGTCGCCCCGATCTCCCGTGAGCACGGTCTGGGCTATCTGATCGCCACCGTGATCCTCGGCGGGATCTGTCAGGTCGTCCTGGGAGCACTCGGGGTGGCCAGGTTGATGCGCTTCGTCCCCCGATCGGTAATGGTCGGTTTTGTCAACGCCCTAGCCATTTTGATCTTTTTCGCTCAGACGACCGAGCTACGAGGCGTCCCCTGGCCGGTCTATCCGCTGCTAGCTGGCGCACTGGTGCTCCTGGTCGGCCTCCCACGCCTCACCACGGCCATACCAGCGCCGCTGGTGTCGATCGTGGTGTTGACCGCGTTCACCATCAGCGCCGGCATCACCGTTCCCACGGTCGGCGACAAGGGCGCGCTGCCTTCCTCCCTGCCCACTCCGGGTCTGCCCGATGTGCCCTTCACCTGGGACACCGTGTCCCTGATCGCCCCCTACGCGGTCGGCTTCGCCCTTGTGGGGCTGATGGAGTCGCTGATGACCGCCAAGTTCGTCGATGAGCTCACCGACACGCATTCCAACAAGACCCGCGAGTCGGTCGGCCAGGGCATCGCCAACATCGTCACAGGCTTCTTCGGCGGCATGGGAGGCTGTGCGATGATCGGTCAGACAATGGTCAACGTCAGGAGCGGGGCACGTACCCGGCTGTCGACGCTCCTCGCCGGGGTGTTCCTGATGGTGCTGTGTGTCGTGTTCGGCCCCGTCGTCTCCGACATCCCGATGGCCGTGCTGGTGGCAGTGATGATCTTGATCTCGGTCGCCACGTTCGACTGGCACAGTATCCGGCCTGCCACCCTCAGACGCATGCCCCTGGGTGAGACCGCCGTAATGGCCGCCACCGTGGCCGCGGTGGTCGCCACCCACGATCTCGCCATCGGTGTCGTCGTCGGCACCCTCATCGCCATGGTCATCTTTGCCCGTCGCGTCGCCCATCTCGTCGAGGTCTCACCGGTCACCGATCCCGACGGCGGCAAGATCGTCTACGCTGTCACCGGCGAGTTGTTCTTCGCCTCCAGCAACGACCTCGTCCGGCAGTTCGACTATCCCAACGACCCTGACCATGTGGTCATCGACCTCACTGATGCCCACATCTGGGACGCCTCGTCCGTCGCGGCTCTGGACGCCGTCACGACGAAGTACGCCGCCCGAGGCAAGAAGGTGGAAATCATCGGCCTTAACCGGCCCAGCGCCGAAATGCACGGCAACCTCTCAGGCACACTGACCGCGAACCCCTAGAGCGTCGGGCAAGCAGCGCAGATCTGTTGCGGCGGGTACGTCATTTCGTGTCCGGAACTATGATCACGGTCGACCGGTCGTGGTTGAAGGCAAGGCTGGTGCAGGGTCGTCCCGTGGCCCACGGCTGACCGAATCCGCTGTCGTCGATCCGCCAGGACTGTAGGCCGTAAGCATCCAACTTCCGCCTGATCATGTGGTGAAGTACCTTCCGGTCATGGAGCAGCGGGTCAGCTTGATCACACTGGGCGTCGGCGACGTACGGCGCGCTCGGGCGTTTTATGAACGGTTGGGCTGGCAGGGCCAGGAGGTCGAGGAGACCGTGTTCTTTCAGACCGGCGGCATCGTGCTGGTCCTCTGGGGACGTGACAAGCTCGCGCGCGACTGCGGCATCACCGAGGGGCAGGCAGGTGGCTTCAGCGGCGTCGCCCTCGCGCACAACGTCCGCTCCAAGGCGGCGGTCGACGACGTCATCGCGGCTGCCGAACGGGCGGGGGCCACGGTCACCCGCCCTCCGGCCGAAACGTTCTACGGCGGCTATGCGGGGGTCTTCACCGACCTCGACGGCCACGCCTGGGAGATTGCGCATAACCCCGGTTTCCCGCTCGCGGCAGACGGTTCGATCACCGTCCCCGGCCTCAGCAACCCATAACTTGTGCTTCTGGGCTGGCGGCTTGACGGCAGACGTCTGCTGCGGCTCCGGATAGATGTCACGGGGATGCGAACGGAGACGGGCTCGGGTTGCGCGACGGTGTTCTGGTCGGAGTTCCCGACGGTGTCGCGAATGGTGTCCCCTTTGGTGACCGGGTTCCCGACGGTGTCCCGGACGGCGTTCTCCCCGGCGATGCGCAGGGCGTTGTCGAGGAGGCGTCCGGCGCAGGCGTGGATGGCGTGGTCAGCGCCTTGGACGGCGGCGTCGCGGACGGCAGCCTGGACGGTACCGCGGACGGCGTCTTGGATGGAGTTCTGGACGGAGTGGCGGATATCGACTGGCATGGCCCGGCCGTCGCCGACACGGAAGGATCGGTCTTCGGCGTGGGCGGCAGCTTCTTGACCTTCTTGGTCGCATACTTCGGCGCGGACTTCACCTGCTGAACATTCTGGATCCGGATACCGTGAACCTCGCCTCTCAGGTTCAGGGTCACGACGTTCTGCTCGGTCGTCATGTCGGACGTACCGTCCAGCAAGAAGCGGAGCTTATCCGCAACATGGATGCCGTACAGGCTGTCCCTTGCCTTGCCGAGGACCGTCCGCCGGACAACGAGCAGGGTACCGTCCGCAGGAGCTTGAATTTTTTTCGACTCGGACGCCTCGACGGAGAAAGTCCCCAGCGGGGTCACGATCTGCCGTGAAGCATTTACGATGATGGTCCCGTCGCCGGACAGTGTGAACTCGATCGGGAGAAGCGGTGGATGGTATTTGCCCTCCAGGTCGCAGCCGAGGAGGACCAGGGCCAGCACGAGAGCCGACACGATCATTTTCCCAGGACCGAACGACCGATGCATGACCCGCCCCCGTGGCGTCAAAATTCGACCACCATCCCCGATGGTCCTCACGGAGGCTACAGTGCGTGGGCGGCGGAGCCGATGTATCTGTAAGGAATGCGTCACCAAGATTCTTGGAAGTCCGGGCCGACACCGCATTCCGACGGTGGACGCAGTCTCAGGAGGGCTTGCGGGCTTCGATCAGGAACCGCGTCGTGTGCGCGACAAAGGGGCCGTCGACCTGGATACGATCGTGCAGAGCCTTGAGCTGTGGCCGGTAGCGGGCGACGGTGAACCCCGGAACCATCCAGATCACTTTGCGTAGAAAATAGATCACCGCGCCGACGTCGAAGAACTCGGTGCGCAACGACTCCGTCCGCAAGTCGACCACTTCCAACCCGGCGGCTTCGGCCGAAGCCCTGGCCCTGTCGGGGTGACGCCTGTGTCGCACCTCGAGCGGCTGCGCTCCAAGGAAGTACTCGACCAGTTCGAACACGCTCGCTGGGCCGACCTGCTGGGAGAAGTACACCCCGCCCGGCCGCAGCACCCGGGCGATCTCCTCCCACCAGGTGGTCACCGGATGCCGGCTGGCCACCAGATCGAAGGTGTTTTCGGCGAAAGGGAGCGGCGGCGCGTCGCCGGCAGCCACGACCGCCACCCCCCGCGGACGCAGCAGGGCGGCAGCTTTCGCGATGTTCGGCGGCCAGGACTCGGTGGCCACCGTCAGCGCCGTCAGCCTCGACACACCGGCCAGGGCCTCGGCCAGGACCT
>NZ_CAAAFT010000256.1:35596-38704 GCF_900634765.1 Candidatus Protofrankia californiensis
GCGCCGGCAGCCTCGACACACCGGCCAGGGCTTCGGCCAGGACCTCGGGGTCCGGTAGGAACGGAGCAGAGAACCGGGGTTGCTGTCACATCTGTTGACACCTCTTGCGGTGGCGGGTCAGGCTCGCCCGGTGGGCTCTGACGGTGTGGCGTTCCTGCGGGCTGATGTGGAGCGGTTCTGCGGGGAACTGGTGGACCTGGCTCCGGCCGTCCGGCTGCGAGCGCTG
This sequence comes from Candidatus Protofrankia californiensis, assembly GCF_900634765.1. Lineage (NCBI taxonomy): Bacteria > Bacillati > Actinomycetota > Actinomycetes > Frankiales > Frankiaceae > Protofrankia > Candidatus Protofrankia californiensis. Next base: position 35,823 of record NZ_CAAAFT010000256.1, read on the forward strand.
GCGGAACTGCGGGCGACGGTGTACGAGGTGACGTCGGTTGCGTTGGCGTCGGCGATGGTCGCCGCCCAGCAGGAGGGCTGGGGGCTGCGGCGGATCGCGGCGTTCGTCGGCGTGTCACACGAGCAGGTCCGCCGGACGCTCGCGGCGTCCCCGCCCGCCACGCGAGAGTAGCGGGGCCCTACTGGCCGGGCGCGGGTGTCCGCAGGGGGCGGAGCTGGCCGTCGCGGACGATGTCGGGCAGCGAGAAGTTGTAGCGGCCCAGCATCTTAAGATGATCAAAGCCGAGTGGGGAGAGGCGAGCGACGTCGGCGGCGGGCTTGCCTTCGGCGCGGATCTGGTCGAGCGCTCGGGCGGTGTAGACCGTGTTCCACAGAACACAGACATTCGTGAGGAATCCCAGCGCCCCGAGCTGATCTTCCTGGCCTTCCCGGTACTTCTGCCGGAGCTCGCCTTTCTGCCCGTGGCAGATCTTGCGGCACAGCTGGTGGCGGGATTCCTGCCGGTTAAGTTGGGTGTTCACCCGCCGGCGCAGCAGCTCGTCGTCGAAGTAGCCGGCGAAGTAGGCGGAGCGGTCGAGTTTGCCGAGCTCGATCAGCGCCGGGCCGACCGGGATGGGGGTGCCGCCGCCGGCCAGGTAGCGGAACAGTTCGGCGGGGCGGATCGCGCCGGTGAGCAGGGATCCGGCGACCCGTAGCAGGTCGTCCCAGTTGTCGACGATGATCCCGGTGTTGACGCGGGTCCGGATGAGGTTGTGCAGCGGGCCGTAGGCGGCGGCCGGGTCGACTCGGTAGAGGGTGGCGCTGCCTGCGCCGGCGAGACGCGGGGAGAACTGCCAGCCGAGCAGCCGGAAGATCCCGAAGCCCATTTCGGAGGCGCCGGCAGTGTCGGAGGTGACCTCGACGGGGCGCAGCGACGTCTCCTGCTCCAGGAGGCCTTCGAGCAGGTAGTACCAGTCCTTCGGGGTGCCGGGGATGACGATGCCGTGGAAGCCGGTGAACTGGTCCGAGGCGAAGTTGTAGTACGTCACCCCCCTCGCACCCTTGCCGAAGTACTTCGGGTTGGGCCCGGCATTGATCGTGCGGACGGGAACGACGAACCGCAGCCCGTCGGCGGAGGCGAGCTCACCGCCGCCCCAGGCGGCCAGGAACCGGCCGATCGCGCCACCACCCGATCGTGCGGGCTTTACCGGCGACACGGCCGTCGGGACCGCAGGGGCGTGGAGGTGCTCCCGCAGGCCGGCCGGGCCGAGCGGATCCCGCACGTGAGTGTGTGCGCCGGCCGCCTTGTCGGAGCCGTCGGGCGGCGTGACGGGCAAAGGCGGAGCTGGAGCCGATGGTGGGGGACGATCTGGCGTGGTCTGCTCGAGGGCGTCGATGGCCGGGCGGTGCTCGGTTCGGGCTGTTTCCTGTGCCGCGGCTGTCTCGGCAAGTTTACTGCCGGCCTCCTGCAGTGCTGCCTGGAGCTGCTGATTCTCGTCTGCGGCCAGCTGGGCCGGTTCGGCGGGCTGGTCGGCGGCGTTGCGGACGTCGTCGTCGAGACGTACCACGACGCCGGACCGGGAGATCCAGCGAGGGCCGTAGCTACGGCCGGCGGCGTCGGCGAGGTCCACCGCGAGGGCGTGGGCAGAGGGCTGGCGGTCGGCCGGGTCCTTGGCCAGGGCTCGCAGGACCACCTCGGCCACCGGTGTGGGGACTCCGGCGGGTGGGGTCGGGAGGGTGTCGAGGTGGTGCTGCCACAGCGAGCGCAGCGGCAGTGTCGGGTCGAACGGCGGTGCTCCGGTCAGCAGCTGACCCCGAGCGCGTACAGGTCGGTGGCCGGTCCCAGCCGGCCGCCACGGATCTGTTCGGGTGCCATGTAGGTCGGGGTGCCGATCACCGCGCTGGCAGTGGCCGCCGACCCCTCGACGATTTTCGCGATGCCGAAGTCGGTCACCTTCAACAGACCAGTGGCATCGAAGAGCATGTTGTCGGTCTTGATGTCGCGGTGTAACACCCCTTGGCCGTGTGCGTGGGACAGCGCTGAGGCCACCGCCAGGCCGACGGCGCAGGCCCCCTCCGGGGACATCCCCTTGCGGCGGCGGGTCAGCGTCCCCCCGGCCAGCAGCTCCATGACGATCAGGCACAGGTCATGGTCCTCGGTGTAGTCGTGAACCCGGACGATGTGCGGATGATCCATGCTGGCGAGGAGCCGCGCTTCGGCGTCAAAGCTGCCGGCCGCGGCGTCGTGGTCCGCAGTCAGAACCTTGATCGCGACCTGGCGGTTCAGGCGGCGATGCCGACCGGCCAAGACCAGCCCGTACGCACCGGCGCCGAGCTGGGCGCCCAACTCGTAACCGGGCAGCGCGGCGGCCACCTGCGCCCGATCGACGATCATGACATGGGTACTGCGTGCCGATGACCTGCGATTCCACTGCCACGACCCCGCCCATTGCCCCCGAAACGATGCCGTGATCGTAGCGGCCTACCCACCGATGGTGTCAACAGATGTGACAGCAACCCCGGCTCTCTGCTCCGTTCCTACTGGACTCCGAGATTCGCTCTGCCCAGCACGACACTGGTCAGGTTCGCCTCGCGGAGCCGGGCACCGGTGAGGTCCGTCTCGACCAGGACAGCCCTGGACAGGTTCGCTCTCTCGAGCTGGGCACCAGCCAGCTGTGCGCCGGTGAGGTCCGCGCGAGAAGACACCTCGTCCCGGATGGGGAGCCGGCCCAACACGGTCAGGGCGATCTGGACATCCTCGTTCGGCTTGGCCGCGGCGGCAGGGAACCCAACGGGGCCAGCGGTCGTGGCGGGCGGAGTTCCAGCGTTCTGATCAGTGATGGGAGAGCGGGAGAAAGTGTGGGAGGCTGCCTCAGGCACGGTTGATGCGGTCTCCTGTGGGAG
>NZ_CAAAFT010000256.1:38899-49269 GCF_900634765.1 Candidatus Protofrankia californiensis
CTTCACCGTTTCTGCTCAGCCGGTTGTCCCTGCTGCCTGGCTCTTCCCACACTTTCTCCCGCTCTCCACCCACCTAACCAGATATCACTCTGGGTAACTGTTGAAAAGCAATCGTTAAATAACATGATTGCTGCGCCCGGTCGGCTGTCGCGCCGGCGATGCCCGACGAGTGACTCGCCACGGACCGTAGCGCCACCCCGATGGACGTGACCGGACTCGTCGGGACATGACCCTGCCGGGCCGTGCCCGAATTGCCCCCGAAAGAAAAACCGTTTGTATATTAGACGTCAACACTCTGTGATAGGAGACCTTATGACATCGGCACGAATACCACAAATCGCACCGCTGCTGACACCCGCCGAGGTAGCCACCATGTTCCGGGTGGACCCCAAGACCGTGACCCGCTGGGCCAAGGCCGGGAAACTGACCTCGATCCGCACTCTCGGCGGCCACCGCCGCTACCCGGAAGCCGAGGTCCGCGCGCTCCGGGCCGGCGTCCCCACCGGCGACGCGGCCTGACCCAGCACACGTCGCACCCCGCCGAGGCGCGGCGCGGGGCTCCCCGCTGGCGGGACGGCAAGGATCCTTGACCGCTCCCACCGTCGCGGGGGAGCCGCGGGCCGTCCCTGGCGTCCGTCACGACAGCGCCGGTAGCAAAGCAGCGCACAAACAACGCCAATGGCGTTCAGGAAAGGACCCGTGCGATGACCGACCGTGACCTCCAGCTCTCTACCCTGCCGTGGCTTCTGGACCACCACGAGGCGAAATACCTCGACCGGCGTCGGATGGTAGACGACCTGGCGCTCAGGCCGGGAGACGCGGTCCTTGACCAGGGATGCGGCCCAGGCCTGTGGACGTCGATGTTTGCCGAGAAAGTCGCGCCGGGCGGGACCGTCGTCGGGTTCGACATATCGCAGGAGCTGATCGACTACGCTGTCACCCACCTCACGGGTCATCCGCTGCGTAACAGCATGCAGTTCGAGGTGGGGACCTTCGAGGCGACGCCGTTCGATGATGCCGCTTTCGACACCGTTTTCCTCGGGAACTGCTGCTGCTACGCCGCCGATCTGCCGGTCGTCCTGAAAGAAGCGAAACGCGTGTCGCGGGAACGTGTGGTCTCGAAGGATTTCGACGACGGTGCGATGATCTTCTATCCGGTGGGCGAACACCTGATGGCGAGGATGCTGGAGGCGGCCGCACGGGCGGTGACGGAGAATCCGCCGGAACCGCCATTTGACACCTTCACCGCCCGCAAGATGCACGGGGCCTTCCGCTCCGTCGGGTTCCAACAGGTGACGACACGACCGTATGTGGTCCAGATGACCTACCCGCTGTCCGCAGCGGCGAAACGGTACCTGATCGCGAACGCGACATGGCTGGCGGCCACCGCCGAGCCGTACCTGTCCGAACAGGAGCGTCAACAGTGGGAGAGCGCGTTCGACCCGGTATCCGGGGTTCTGGACCGCGAGGACTTCTACTTCTGCATGATGGAGACGCTGACCGTGGGGAGGGTATGACGCCGCGTGGGTCAGTCCTCGCCGACCGGGTGGGCGACCATGCGGCGGCGCCGCGCGCATACCACGCCGTCGCCGAACTGCCCGTGCTGGATCGCCGTCCCGCCGCCGTCCACCCCCTCCGCGCCTTGAAGAAGCGTCGTGTCGTCCCTTCCGTCGGCGCGACCGGAGGGCACTGTTGCGTTGACGCGGGACGAACGATCTTCGCTGCAAATCTTCCTGTGGGATGGCATCCCCCGGCGTGTCCTTGGGGGTCTGCCGCCCGGGAACGCGTTTTCCCGGGCGTTATAAACCAGGACAAACAGGATCTGTGACCGGCCCCGGTAACTGGCAGGGTTCCGGCCGCGCTGTTTGGCAGGGTCGATGACCGAGGGGTTCAGCTCGAGGTCGTGGGCCACTGGGCGATGTTGTGACCGCCCCCGGAGGTCGGCAGGGTGGCACGGCTGCGGGGTTATGGTGATCGGCCATGGCTGAACCTGCCCCGACCTATCTGGCCACCGTCGCGGCGGCGTACGACGGTGTCGCCGACGTCTACGCCGAGCATTTCGCCGCCGTTCTCGACCGTCAGCCGCTGGAGCGTGCGCTGCTCGCCGCGTTCGCCGACGTCGTGCGTGACCTCGCCGGCCCGGTCGCAGACCTCGGCTGTGGGCCTGGCTATGCGACGGCCTACCTGCACAGGCTGGGGCTGGACGTGTTCGGTGTTGACCTGTCACCGGCGATGGTCGCGCTGGCCCGGAGCGCTCATCCAGGGCTGCGGTTCGACGTAGGCACGATGACCGCGCTGGACCTACCGGACCGCACGCTCAGCGGTGCCGTCTCCCGCTACTCGCTCATCCACATCCCGCCCGCCGATGTCCCCGCGGTCCTCGCCGAGGTCTACCGCGTCTTGGCGCCCGGCGGCCACCTGCTGCTCGCCTTTCTTGCCGCGGACGAGCCCGCGGCCGAGGTGCAGGCCTACGACCATCGAGTGACGGTCGCCTACCGGTGGTCGCCCGATCATCTGGCCACGCTGGTGAGCCAGGCAGGGCTCGTCGAGGTGGCCCGGCTGGTGCGAGCACCTGTGGAGGAAGAACGAGGTCAGCAGGCACAGCTACTGGCCCGCCGCCCGAAGGAGGCGTAGGCCTCACGCCAGCCGGCGCGGGGTCCATCCGTGCGCTATCTGGGGTAGGAACCGAATACGGGGTCGAGGAGGATTTGGTACAGCCGTTGGCGCCAGCGATGATCATGCGTGGCCCGGACCGCAAATTCGTTTCAAGATTTTTTGTCGTTCTGGGTGCTCGCCGGCGGCTAGGGGTGAGGCGGTCATCCCGACCGCCAGGAAGGAAGCCCTCCGACCCATGACCGAGAGCACCGTTCCCGACCCCGAGTCCGGCGCTGCCGCGGAGCCCGGACCCGCTCCTGACCCTGCACTTGTCGACGTCGACCTGGACCTCGACGCGGCGCTGGAGCAGGCCCCGGGCGGCCTGTCCGTCGGCGAGCTCCTGGACACGCTCGACCTCCAGCCGCTGACCCGCACGATGCAGGATGCCGTCGCCGCCGTCACGGCCGACGTCCGCGGGTCGCTGTCGGCGTCGCTGTACGAGGTCGGCCTGGGGAAGACGTTTCCGGCCACCCGGCTGCTCGGCGACTCCTGGATCGCCGACCTCCAGAAGGCCACGGCGAAGCCGCTGATCGACGCCAGCCCCCTCCTGGCGAAGTCGTTCTCGCCCGCGCAGATGTTCGGCGACGCGCTGCGACTTAACGACCAGCTGCGCGGGTCGCTGTCGAAGTCGCTCTACGAGGCAGCCGGCCTGGGGAAGACGTTCTCGGCTGCCCGGCTGCTCGGCAACACGTTCGACAGCATCAAGATGGCCATGCCGATGCTCGACGCGGGCGCCCTGCTGGCCCAGTCGTTCACCTTCAACATCAACACGATCCTCGGGTCGCTCGGCGACCTGTGGACCTCGACGCTGTTCGACCAGGTCCACACCTGGCTGGCCGACTTCGACTCCGGGCCCGGCCTGGCCCGTGCCTGGGCCCGGCGCGCGCTCGGCGCGGTCCGGCGGGCCCGCCGCGCGGCCCTCGCGGGCCGCCTGCGCGAGGTCGAACGGTTCATCGAGATCTACCTCGACGACGAGGTGGAGGCCTACCTGGCCCGGCTGGGCCAGTTCGAACGCGGCGCGGTCGCCGGGCACGACTACCGGCGCGCCGAGGCGGTGACCGCGGTGGTCTTGGCGCTGCTGTGCCTGCCGCCGCTGCCGGACGACGAGGAGGCCGACGGGCTGGTGGTCCTCGACGAGCTCGGCGGGCTGGTCCGCGGCCAGCTGGCCGGCTTCCAGCCGACGTGGCGTCACGTGCGCGGCGGCCGCGCCGTGCAGACCTTCGACGAGCTACCCGCGTCCTCGGCGGACACGCTCGTCGACGTCGACCTCACGCCTGGGGAGTACGCCGACGACCGGCTCGGCCACGTCGCCCGGATGCTCAAGCCCGACGAGCTGGTCGTGATCGAGACCTACGCCGACAACCTCGGCAGCCTGACCTGGCCCGGCGCCGCGGCAGCCGCCGGCTACCCCGACCGCTTCGGCGAGCACGTCCGCCGGAAGCGCAAGACGCTCGCCGGTGAGCTCGAGCGGCGCGCGGTCGCCCAGGCCCACACCGAGGACCGCTTCGGACGGCCGTGGCGCTGACCACACCCAGTGCCGGGTCCGTGCCACCAGCCGCCACGTAGAAGTCGGAGAGTCCATACAGCCGTAGGCGCTAGCGATGATCAGGGGTTCTTGTGCCAGGGGGCGTCGGGGTCGGCGAGGGTGTCGAGGACGAGCTGGCACCAGGTGAGAGCGGCGTTGACCGCGAGGTGGGCGTGGCGCGGGCCGAGGCCTGCCCGGGTGACTGCCGGGCCGTGGCCGGTGCCGGCACGGTTGCGGAGCTCTGCGACGCCGACCGCGATTCCGGAGACCGCTCCGAGGATCTTCTTCACCGCCTCGCTGCCGTCGGGTCCGGGCGTGACGGCTGAGGGGTGCAGGCCGAGCGCCTGCTGGGCCTGGCGGATGAGCGCGGGGACGTCGTCCTTGTCGTTGACCGGCAGGCCGCGTTCGGTCAGGACGACCTTCGCGGTGCTCTCGATCAGCTCCTTCGCGCTGCCGATCGCGAGCGCCGGGTCGTCGACGACCGCGCGCTGGATCCGGTCGAGGTGCTCGCGGATCGCGGACGGGTCCTTCAGGGCGCTCAGGGCGATGTCGGGCAGGCGGGGGCCGATCGGGGCCAGGTGGCCGGTGTCCTCGTCGAGGACGTAGCCGTCGCGCCGCAGGGAGGTCAGGACCCTGACCCGGCCGACGTCGTCGGCGGTGAAGTCGTCGAGCAGGCGCTCGAAGACCCGCAGCGCCCGCGCGAGGTGGGTGGGGTCGGTCCAGTCGACGGCTTCGAGGTACTCCTGAGTGAGGGTGCGGCGGGAGCTCGAGTCCTCGTAGGTGCAGCCAGGGTTTGGGGCGAAGCCCTCGTCCTGGAACGCCGCGCCGATCCTGCCGAGCGTGCTGTCGGTCATGAGGTCGCGGAACAGGCCGCGGGTGGTCCGGCTGATCAGTTCGGCGCTCACGATGCTTCTGCCTTGGTCCGGGCGGCACCGGCGGCGGGCCGGTTGCCGGCCCGCCGGTGGGCAGTGTTGACAGCTCGGCGTCGGGGCCTGTATCTCTACCTCCCACCCTGATCCAACAAACTACCGCTAGCCAGGCTTACCTGCCAGGGACGAACGCGGAGAGCCGGCCGGTGATGTCGTCAGGAGTGCGCCGTCGCAGGGCTTTGGTCCGCTCCGGAGTGCCGATATAGACCCAGCCCAGCAGGCGTTCGCTCTCCTGTAGACCGAACATCTGGCGGACACGAGGGGAGCTGGTGAATGCGCCGGCGCGCCAAATGCTGCCGAAGCCGCGAGAGTGCAGCAGCAGCATCAGGGAGTGGGCCATGGCTCTGGTGGCGGCCAGCTGCTCCCATTCGGGGATCTTGTGGTCGAGTCGCGGTGCGAACACCAAGGTGGCCAGCAGCGGTGCCCGTAGGGCCTTGGCAGCTGTCTGATCACGTCGCTCGTGATCAGCGTTGTCGGCGAAGCACGCGCCGAGGGCGTGACGCCCCGTATCGCGGACCAGGATCCACCGCCATGGCCGGAGCATGCCGTGATCGGGTGCTGTGGCGGCCGCTTGCAGCAGGTGGGCGAACTCCTCGTTGCTGGGGGCCGGTTCGCTCAGGTGGTGCTCGCTGCGGCGGGTCAGTACTGCCGTCATGACATCCATGGCCTCGTCTTTTTCTTTCTGTCGCTGCGGTACCAGCAGCGGTTGTGAGGGGCGGGAGATCTGACCAGGCCGTACCGAGAGATCGGGTCGGCACTGGCCCTGGAGCGAACGTCGTGAGGGCGAGCGGGCGTGGTCGGCGGGAACGCGACCTGTTCCTCAGGCTTGCGCCTAATGCTCGGTGTCCTTGATCGGCGGGCCGTCGCCGGCCGATACCGGTGCGGGGGAAAGGATGGGGGCGCTGCGCGGGGAGCGGCTCACCGACCAGGCGCTGGCGAGGACCACCAGGGCAATCGCGCAGGCTTGGCGTACGGCGAGGTGTTCATGGAGTACAGCGAACCCAACGCCTGCTCCAACGGCGGGGCTTAGCGCGAGCAGCACTCCGAAGGCACGCGTGTCGATGCGTCGCAGGACGGCCATGTCCAGTGAGTACGGGATCAGGGAGGACAGCAGGGCCACCCCAAGACCGGTCTCGAGGACGGCTGGGTGCTCTGCTATGGCGCCTCCATCGGTGACGGCAGCGACTGGCGCGAGGATGCAGGCCCCGACGGCCAACGCCACCGCGAGGCCGCTCCAGTCGGGGAACAGGCGCCCGACCTGCTGATTGAGGACCACGTACCCGGCTCGGCACAGCGCGGCCAGCACGCCCAGGAGGATCCCGAGGGGGGAGAGCGATGCACCCGAAGTGGTCAGCAGCAGCACACCGGTCAGGGCCAGCAACGCCGCTGCGAGGTGTTCCAGCCGGTGGGACAAGACGATCGACAACACCAACGGGCCGAGTAACTCCAAGGTGGCGGCCACGCCGATCTGCAGGTGGCTGATTGCCTGGAAGTACGCCATGTTCATGGCCGCGAAGACGAGGCCGAGCGAGATCACGGCCCGCCATTGGCGGGCCGTGATCTGCCGCAGGCGCGGACGGACCAACACCCACATGATCATTGCCGAGAAGGTGAGGCGCATACCGGCCAGGGCCGTGGGACTGACATGGTCATAGGCTCCCTTGGCCACGGCCGATCCCACCTGCAGGCTGGTGATCTGAGCCAGCACCAGCACGGGAGCTACAGCGGTGCCCTCCCGGGACGGACGGACGGTTCTCACCGACTTTGCTCCCGGCCTTCTCGTCGCTCTCAGGAACCTGCGATCAACGTCGCCGACGCATCTCGTCGGCCACGCCCTGCCAGTAGTCGACTGTCAGGTCCAGGAACCGGGTGAACCCCTCCGTCACGGCCTTGAGATCTTCCTCGTTCCCACAGACCGCCGCCGCGGAGATCACGGCCTCAGCCTTGTGGTCCTTCTCCGCCTCGCCGATGTGGATGTAGAAGTATTCGCAGGCCTCGTGGAACTCGTCGTCGCTGTCATAGACGCTCTTGTAGTTGCGCACCCCTTCGTACAGGCGGGTGAGCATCGAGTACGCCAGGTGTTCCTGAGCGAGCAGGGCGCCCTGCACCACCCGCTGATCGTCTGAGGTGAACAGCTCCCGTTGCCCCGTGCTGAAGGCTGTCGTGGTCGGCAGCGGGGGCGCTGCTCTGATGTCCTCGATCGGTACGGAAGCACCCTTCAGCCGCGTGAGCAGGTCGCTGAGGAAGGACTCCAACAGCACCAGGTGGGCCTTCTCGGGGTTGCCATTGCCGTACTCGGAGTACAGGTTCTTCACGCACTCCACACGGGCGTTCAGATCAGCGGTGTTGAGCACCGAAAGCGCCACCATGACGCTGGTGTTCACGGTGCGTGCGAGGTACTGCTCGACGAAGACCCGGACTTCCAGGTAGGACAGCGGCCCACCTATCCAGCGCGTGTAGAACTCGTTGTTCAGCGCCTCGTGCTTGTGGACTGAGGCGGCCAGATCGTTCACGTGCTGGTCGATCGTGGAGCAGCTGCGTTCCGGTGCGATAACAGACATTGGTGGATCTACACCTCATTCTCCGTTGAGACATGCACGAACCACGCAGGGTGGCCTGGGCTACACCTGATGCTGTTCAGGCATATGCCAGACAGCAGCCTCCTCAAGAGTGGTGCAATAGTCTTATGCAGTTCAACCATTACGGGGGCGAGGGCGCGCAACTGGCCGCCGACCTGGTCAATGTGTCTGCTCCGTTGACAGCGGCTGAGCTGGAACCCGTCCTGGCCTCGCACGGGATAGTGGAGCGCTCTCTGACGGCCGCACAGGCGAGGGGGACCTGGGCATGGAGTCGACGACTCGCTCCCTGCTTCGGTCCGCAAGATTTGGAACTGCGCTGCCAGAGGATCAACAAGCTCCTGGCCGACGCCTTCAGCCAGCCCCACATCTCCCTGCATGACGGTCACCCCCACTTGCACTACAGCGACGCCGACGCCGACACCCACATCCGCACCGTCACCATCGCCGGAATCGCCTACGTCGTGTGCTTCGCCGGTGCTACCCGACTTGGACGATGCGCTCGCCGTGCCTGCGATCGGTCCTTTGTTGACACATCCCGCAACGGCCGACGCACCTACTGCTCGGTGCGCTGCGCCAACAACGACGCCGTCGCACGCCACCGTGAGCAACGTCGGAGCGGCAACCAGGAGACCGGGACAAAGCGTGCGAGGGCTACGCCGCGAGCGCGGCCGATTCGGTCGGGTGTGTCCGTTGACAGCGAAGATTGCCCGGCCGTAGCGCTGTGACCAGGCTGGACATGTTTGAGTGGCACGGCGTCGTCGATCGGGGCGAGGCTCGGTGCCGGAAGATTGATCGTCTGTGCCAGTCAATTCGGTCCGGGTCTGCCGCCTCGCTCGGGTGGGTGCCGTGGGTAGGACTCCAAACCCGGAGCAGTCAGGACAGACGATCGCGTCAGCAGCCTGATACACCATCTACAGGCCAGATCATCTACGCGGCGGGCCGACTTCGGTGGCACAGACGCGCAGTGAGCAAGATTGAATGACACACGAGCAAGATCCAGTGTCAACGGACAGGCTGGGTGGCTTTGGCGGTGAGTTGTGACCGCAGATGTCGGTCAGTTCGGACCACACTTATTGATCAGAACCACTCTGGTCGTCTGCCCGGCGGTTCCCCTTTTGCAACATCATCGGAGGGGTCGGGTGCTCCCACCCCGGCGGGCAGAATATCCAGCTATGTCTAGTTTGCTGGGGCCTGGTAAGGGAGCGGGTTACCGGGCCCCAGACCCGGAGATCCTGGACCGGCGACGGCGGGTCAGTCCACCGCCCACAGCCGCACCGTCCGGTCGCCGACGTAGCCGCCGCTGGCCAGGGTCCAGCCGTCCGGGGCGAACGCCACCGAGTCCACGGTGTCGGTGTGGCCGGTCAGCGGCGCGCCCAGCAGGCGGGGGGCGGTCCGGTCGGTGACATCCCACAGCCGCACCGTCCCGTTGCTGCCGGGAGCGCCGGCGCCGGCGCTGGCCAGGGTGCGGCCGTTCGGGGCGAACGCCACCGACCACACCTGGCCGGTGTGGTCCAGCGGCGCGCCGAGGAGACGGGGGACGGCCGGGTCGGCCACGTCCCACAGCCGCACCGTCCCGTTGCTGCCGGCGGTGGCCAGGATCTTCCCGTCCGGGGCGAACACCACATCGTTCACCCAGTCGATGCGGGGGGTCAGCGGGGCGCCGAGGAGGCGGGGGTTGGCCGGGTCGGCCACGTCCCACAGCCGCGCCGTCTTGTCGCTGCCGCCGGCGGTGGCCAGGATCTTCCCGTCCGGGGAGAACGCCACCGCGGTCACGTCGCCGGTGTGGCCGGTCAGGAACCGGCCGAGGAGACGGGGGACGGCCGGGTCGGCCACGTCCCACAGCAGCACCGTCTTATCGATCTTACCGGCGGTGGCCAGGATCTTCCCGTCCGGGGAGAACACCGCATCTTTCACCCAGCCGTTGTGGCCGGTCAGCGGTTTGCCGAGCAGGCGGGGGTGGGCCGGGTCGGCCACGTCCCACAGCCGCACCGTCCCGCCAGCGCTGGCCAGGATCTTCCCGTCCGGGGCGAACACCACCGCGGTCACGTCGCCGGTGTGGCCGGTCAGCGGCGCACCCAGCAGACGGGGCTTGGCTCGGTCGGTCACATCCCACAGCCGCGCCGTCTTGTCGCTGCCACCGGCGGTGGCCAGGATCTTCCCGTCCGGGGAGAACACCATCGCCGACACGGGGCCGTCGTGGCCGGTCAGCGGCTGGCCCAGCAAGCGGGGGGTGGGAGCCGGCGACTGCCGGGTGGCGGTGGGCGGTGCAGAAGGAGCCGACGACGCGGGGCCGGTGTGGGTGGTCGGCGGCTGGCTCGGCAAGGGGCGGTCGGGAGCCGGCGTCGGCGGAGTGGAGGTGGCCGGCGCCGGGGGGTGGGCACTGGATCCGCTCGGATTCTCCCTCCCCAGGACGGTGAGGACGATGCCGGTGACGGCAAGGAGCAGGATGACGGCGGCGAATAGGCGGCGCCGCGGCCAGCCGAGGATGCGGCGACCAGGCGTGGTGCGCTTGGGGATGGGAGGGTCGCCGCTGCCCGCGCCGGCGGACGGGGGGACGGCTGCCGGCGGCGCCTCCACCCGCGGTGGGGGGACGGCTGCCGGCGGGGGTGTCCGGGCGGTGACCGGCGGCGCCTGCGCTGGAGAGCGGGCAGTGTCGCGTGCCGGTAATCCGGCCGGCGGCGG
>NZ_CAAAFT010000257.1:0-922 GCF_900634765.1 Candidatus Protofrankia californiensis
TCCCGGCGACCAGCAGCGCTCCCCCGCTCACCGCCGGTCCTGCCGGGTCCGCCGGCGCAGACGTGCGGAGGTCCGTGCCGGCCCCAGCGCCGACCGGGCCGTCGCCGTGGCCGCGGCGACACCGGCCGACAGGACCAGCGCACAGGCGCTGACCGCGGCGGAGAGGACCGCGGCCCGCTCCAGGTCGGCGGGTACGGCTGGCCGGCCGTACCCCATGACCGGCCGGTGCTCCACCCCGTGGTGGTAACGCAGCGTCCCGCCGAGCCGCAGCCCGAGCGCGCCGGCGAACGCCGCCTCCACCTGACCGGCGTTCGGGCTCGGATGGCTGCGGCCGTCGCGGCGCATCACCCAGTAGGCGTCGACGGACGAGCCGCCCACGACCGGCGCGCACACGCAGGCCAGCAGCCCGGCGACCCGTGACGGCAGGAGGTTCGCGAGATCGTCCAGGCGGGCCGAGGCCCAGCCGAAACGGGCGTGACGGGTACTGCGGTAGCCGACCATCGCGTCCAGGGTGTTGATCGCCCGGTAGCCGAGCAGGCCCGGCACACCGCCGAGGGCCCCCCACACCAGCGGCCCGACGACCGCGTCCGAGGTGTTCTCGGCAAGTGACTCGACCCCCGCGCGGGACAGCCCGGCGCGGTCGAGGACGGCCGGGTCCCGACCGCACAGCGACGGCAGGCGGCTGCGGGCCGCGGCCAGGTCACCGCGGAGAAGTTCACCGCCGAGATGGCGGCCATGACGGCGCAGGGACGTCCCGCCCAGCACCGTCCACGTTGCCGCCGCGGTCAGCGCTACCGAGGTGGCGCCCTGGCAGCCGAACCGGCGTCCAGCTCTGGTCACACCGGATCGCACCAGCGTGCTGACGGCGACGGTGCCGCCGGCGAGAGCGCAGGTGTAGGCCAGACCGGCGGCCCGGCTGTCG
>NZ_CAAAFT010000257.1:1012-3835 GCF_900634765.1 Candidatus Protofrankia californiensis
GACGGCGACGGTGCCGCCGGCGAGAGCGCAGGTGTAGGCCAGACCGGCGGCCCGGCTGTCGCGGTAGAGCAGCCGTTCGGTGTGGTTGGCGACGGTCCCGAAGGCGGCCACCGGGTGCATCCGCGCCGGGTCGGCGAGGGCGGCGTCGAGCGCGGCGCCGGCCAGCAGCCCGACGGCACGGAACCATCCGGACATGGGAGTTCTCCCTGACACGAAGGTGGGGGTTGTGTAAGCCTTGCGGGCTCGGCGGCGTGGTCGGGTGCTCAGCGTGGAAAGCCGCGGCGCTGCGACGGACCCCTGCCGGAGGGGTGACGCCGGGCTCTGGAGCAGCGGGACGACCGGTCGACGTCAGGGGGGACTCCCACCGGCTTCCTCCGCGTCCATCATGTGTCCATCGGCTGGGCCCGGTGCATCGGCTGGGCATGACGAGCAGAACAGATCCCCCAGCTCCCGGTCAAGTACACCAACCTGCCACGGCTACCCCTTTCGCCCGCAGACGACCTCGCCCGGATGGTGGGCGGCGACAGTCGGTAGGGCTGACAGTGGTGACGTCCCGGTGCACCGATTGCCGGTCCGGGTAGTTCGATCAGCGTCTTGCGGGCGATGACGGGCAGGACGAGGCCGCTCTTGTAACACCAAAAATGTTACAGTGTCCGTGTGAGTACCCACGGCTACCCATTGGGCGAAGGTCCTTCTACCCGTTTGAGCCTGTCCCTCCCCCAGGGGACCGCTGACGCCGTACGCGAGATGATCGGTAAGCGCGAGTTCTCCGGCTTCGTCGCGGAGATGATCGAGGACCGTATCCGCCGAGAGCTCCTCGCCGAGGACATCCGTGTCTACCAGGAAGAACACAGCGAGTTCACGGACGACGAGCGGACCTGGGCGCATGAAGCGCTCACTGGTGAGGTCACGCAGCGACACGACGCTGCATGAGGCGTCCGGCCGCACCGGGGACCCTCGCCCTCGACTGCGCGGGATTGTCCGGCTTCATCGAACAGCAGCGGAGGGTCATGGCTGTCCTGGACGAGGCGCAGCGTCTGGAATGGAGGGTCAAGACCTGCGCTGCGACCATTATCGAAGCGACGCACCCCAAGGTAGATGCGGCGCGCACGACCTGGATCCTCTCCCGTGTCCAGGTGGAATCCGTCACCAAGGACGCTGCACGAGCTGCATCGGCGTTGCTGCGGGCCGCGAACCTGCACGGGCACAAGTACGCCATCGATGCCATGGTCGCGGAGATGGCGCTGCGCCAGCGAGGACCGGTAGCCCTGATCACATCCGACCCGGACGACATGGCCCGACTATGCGGCCCCAGCGTCCGCCTGATTCCGCTTTGACGATAGAAGCCGCGACCGGCCACGGCTGGTGCAGGAGCCGCACGACCTGGGCGGCGCCAAGACCGAAGCGGTGATCGGGCGACAGCGTGAGCAGTGATAGCAGAGTGCTTGCTATGGGACTAGAATGCTTGCATGGCTGCCATCCATGTACGCGACGTCTCCGACGAGACCCTCACCGTCCTCAAAGTGCGTGCCATCCGGGCCGGGCAATCCCTGCAGGCGTATGTCCGGCAACTGCTCGACGGTGAGGCAGCCACGCTCACCGCGCAGGAAGCCGCAGAGGAAGCGCGCGTCATCGCGGCACGGGGTGCGGTGACCGCCGCCGACGTCGTGGATGCCATCACCGAGATGCGCGAGGCCCGTACGTGATCGTTCTGGACACGTCCGCCCTGGTTGAGTTCCTGGTCGGTTCGGACCCCGTTGCCGAGAAGGTGCGGGCCGTCGCAGCCGGCGAGCGACTGGCCGCACCCTATGCCGTCGATCTCGCATGCGCTTCGACGCTCCGCGGTTTGGTGCGTGGCAAGAAGCTGCCCGAGGACGAAGGGGGACGTGCCCTGGATCTGCTCGGTCGGATGAATCTGAGACGTTTCGACCACGTGCCGCTGCTCCCACGGATCTGGGAGCTTCGACACAACATGTGGCCGTACGACGCCTCGTACGTCGCACTGGCGGAGACGTTGGGCGCAGATCTGGTGACAGTGGACGGAAAGTTCGCGGGTGCACCCGGTCTGCGGTGCCCCGTCCGTAACCTCCGCAGCGGACGGTAGGCGTCTGGTACGTCGATCGCCTGTCCTTGCAGCAGACGGCCGACCGATTCGGCTACACCCGCTGGGCAGCGGTGCATTTTCTTCATCGGGAGGTTGGGTGGATCAACATGAGCATCACCGCTACCGGGCCCGCTGCCACTGGGACGGCTCGACAGCCGCCGGCTACGAGGCGTACGACCGGGGCCATCGTGGCGAATGTCCGCCCGCGCCCGCAAGCGTCCAGCTCAGTGCGGACCCCGCCTTCCGCGGCTCACCCGAACATCCCAACCCCGAACAGCTCGTCCTGCTCGCAGCGTCGTCCTGTCAGCTCCTGTCCTTCCTGGCCGTGGCCGCCCGCGCGCGGGTAGATGTCCGCGGCTACTCCGACGACGCGGAGGCGGTCATGCCCCAGGCGCCTCGGACGGGTCTGAGCCACATCCGGCTGCGGCCACGGATCGTGGTTGCCGGGGACGTCCCGCTCGAGCGGCTTCATGCCCTGGTGGAGCAGGCCCACCAGGAGTGCTACATCGCGAACAGCCTGCGTTGCGAGGTCAGCGTGCAGCCCACCTTCGTCCGGATACCGGCCTACGCGTTCGGGGACTCGGGCCTCGCCACCGGACGCCTCGCCCTGCTCGCGGACGTCTTCGACACCCCGTCCCGCGCCTTGATCACAGATGGGGCGCCCAGGGTGCCCCGGCTCGCGCTCGACCTCGGCTGCGGGCCGGGGCACAGCACCCGGA
>NZ_CAAAFT010000257.1:4155-8360 GCF_900634765.1 Candidatus Protofrankia californiensis
GCTGCGGGCCGGGGCACAGCACCCGGATGCTCGCCGGGGCGTTGCAGGCGCGGCGCACGGTCGGGATCGACGCCTCTGTCGCGCATGTCGAGGCGGCTCGTGGTGTCGCGCCCGAGCTCGAGTTCGTCGTCCACGACCTGACCCTGACGCCCTTTCCCCTTGAAAACGCGGATGTGGCCTATGCCCGGTGGGTGCTGGCCCATCTGCCCGATCCCGTCGGCAGGGCGAGAAGCTGGCTCACCCAGCTTGCCCCGGGAGGAGTTCTGCTCCTGGAGGAAACCGAGCGGATCGAAACCACCGAGCCGGTATTTGTCCGATATCTGGCGTTGGCACGTGACGTCGTCGCCGCCCGTGGCGCGAGCTTGGAAGCCGGCCCGCTTCTTGCCGCATTCGACCCCGCACCGGTGGGCGAGGTCATGCGTAACAGCGTCCGGCAGTGGCCGGTAGCCCTGCCGACCGCGGCGGCGTTGTTCGCACTCAACCTGCGGGTGTGGGGCACCGACCCGGCGATGCCGCTGGCCGCGGATGACGTGGCCGCCCTGCAGGCGGCGCTGGACCGCCTGGCCGCATCCGACGATCGGCGGGTCGCCACCTGGCATATCCGTCAGATTATCCTGCGTTCTGCGATGTGATTGTGTAGCGCGGCAGGTCGCATCCGTGGAGGTGGCCGGGAACTTGGCCGGTGATTGACGGGATTCACGCCTTCTACGGGTCCTCGGCCGCCGGGGCGGGTGAAGCGGCGAAATACCGATGTCCAGCGGCGCGCGATCCGGCCGAATTTTCATCGTCGACGAGCGCGGACAACACTGATCTCATACTGTCGATGCCGTGACATGCGTGCGTGGCATGAGTGCGAGCAATCCTCGATAAGAGGACTACTCCGGAGACTACCGCTGTCGACCAACTAATCCATGACCGAACATCGTCGAATCATGAAACTAAAGGGACAAACGGTCGTGACAGCAGCCGTTTTCACCCTCAATTTTCTGATCGAACCGGGACGGGTGACCATCTGACCAGCGCGCCGGCGGGCTCAGGCGAAGCCGATCCGGTGAGATCCGGAAGGCCCAGGTCCCCCATTACCGACAGGTTCATAACGAGATCCCCGGATCCGGGGCGTCGATGCGCCCGGTAGAAGCATCTAGCAGAAGGAACCCAGTATGAGCGAAGTCACGCAGGCAGTTCCCGCAGCCGAGCTGTTCACCCCGGAATTCCGCCTCGACCCGTACCCGACGTATGCCCGGCTCAGGGAGAACTCGCCCGTCTGCCGGGTGCAGACACCCAGATTCGAGACCTGGCTCGTCACCCGGTATGCCGACGCCCGAGCAGTGCTGTCCGACCCTCGGCTGAGCAAGGACATCGACCGGGCCGGGGATCTCTATCTCCAGGTCTTCGGTGAGAAATCGGTCGCGCTGAACAGGAACATGCTGAACGCGGACCCGCCGGAACACACCCGGCTGCGGCGCCTGGTGTCCCAGGCGTTCACCCCACGCCGTATCGAGGCCCTGGCCCCCCGCGTCCAGCAGATCGTGGACCAGCTGCTGGACACGATAGTGCCCGCCGGCCGGGCCGAGCTGATAAGCGAGTTCGCCCTTCCGCTGCCCATGAACGTGATCTGTGAACTTCTCGGCGTCCCGGTCGAGGACCGCGAGCAGTTCTTCGGCGGCACACAGGTCATCCGGACCCAGGGCACGGCCGGGCGTAGCAACGAGGAGGACCGGGCGGCCATCCAGGAAGCGCAGCAGAACCTGTACAACTATCTCACCAAACTGGTCGGGAACAAGCGCGACCAGCCCGGTGACGATCTGATCAGCGCGTTGATCGCGGCCCGTGACGACGGGGGTAAACTCTCCGAGGAGGAGCTGGTCTCGACCGCGTTCCTCCTGCTTTTCGCCGGTCACCAGACGACGGCCGACTTCGTCGGAAACGCGGTCACCGCACTGCTGACGAACCCGGACCAGCTCGACCTGATAACGAAGAACCCGGAGCTCCTGCCGGGTGCGATCGAGGAACTTCTCCGTTTCAACGGGTCGGTTCCGGTGGCGAGCTTCCGGTTGGCGACGGAGGATGTCGAGTACAGCGGGGTACGCATTCCGAAAGGCTCGATCGTCACCGTGGTCCTCAATGCGGCGAACCACGACCCCCGGCACTTCCCGGATCCCGACAGCCTGAAGGTCGACCGGACGGAGAACCCGCACATGGCCTTCGGGTACGGCGTCCACTACTGTCTGGGTGTGTCGCTGGCCCGGATGGAGGCGCGGACCGCTATCGGCACATTGTTGCGCAGGCTGCCCAACCTGACTCTCGAGGTGGCCCCAGAAGAACTCCAGTGGCTGCCCGCCGCTTCTTCCTTCCGGGGCCTCCTCAAGCTCCCGGTCCGGTTCGAACCGTCAGGTCGACCACAGCACTGAGGCGCTGACCCACGGAATGCCGGATTGGGCCGAAGAACACGCGACCATCATTTTTCGTGCGTTCGGAGGCCCCGAGGGGAACCCGGGTCGGGCGGGTCGGATAGTGGACGCGCTATATCGACATGAAACTATATCGACATGGAGTAGGCGACGACCCCGCGGCGGACGGCGTCGAGAGCGGCGCGGGCGGTGCCCCGTACGGTCGAATCCGCCGGCGCGACCTGGGTGATCTGGTCGAGCAGGTCGATGAGCTGGCGCATCCAGCGGACGAAATCGCCGGCGGTGAGGTCCAGACCGGAGTCGGTCAGGACCTTCTCCAGCGAGCGTCCGGACGCCCAGCCGAAAGCCACCCAGGCGAATCCGGGCTCGGGCGGG
The DNA here is from genome assembly GCF_900634765.1 of Candidatus Protofrankia californiensis. Lineage (NCBI taxonomy): Bacteria > Bacillati > Actinomycetota > Actinomycetes > Frankiales > Frankiaceae > Protofrankia > Candidatus Protofrankia californiensis. The sequence continues at coordinate 6,942 of NZ_CAAAFT010000257.1, forward strand.
CGCAGGAAGTCCAACCCGTGGCCGGCCTCGACGTCGCGTAGCCGTCCGGCGAGGCGGGCCGTCGCTGCCAGCGCGTCCCGCAGCCCCGGATCACCAGGCATCTTCGGTGCCGTCGCCTCCTCACCGCGGGGTTCGTAGACGAGCGTGGAGACCGCCGCGGCAAGCGCGGCGGGTGACAGCCCCTCCCACACACCGTCGCGTAGGCATTCGGCGACGAGCAGGTCCTGCTCGGTGTAGACGCGGCCGAGCAGGGCGCCGACAGCGGTGACGGTGTCGCCGCGCAGGTAACCCAGTGTCTCCAGGGCGGTGCACACCCGGTCGAAGACCTTCGCGACCGTGTTCGTGCGGTTTTCGATGCGCCGCTGGAGAACATCGGTCTCCCTGCGCAGCTTCGCGTGACGGTCCACGACACGCAGGTGCGCCTCCCGGTCCGGGCAGCCGTGCACGGGGTGGGCGCGCAGCTCGCGGCGCAGCCGGGCGAGGTCGGCGTCGTCCGCGGCAGCCGCCCGGACGCGGGCACGCCGCCCGGACTCGGGCGGGACGTCGACCTGGCGCAGGGACGACGCCAGGTCACGGCGGGACTGCGGCGAACGCGGGTTGAACGTCCGCGGCACCCGGAGGCGGCCCAGCGGTTCGACGGCCACCGGAAAGTCGACCGGGGACAATCTGCGGACCTGTTTGTCCACGGTGAGGACGACCGGACGCGGGCCGTCACCGTAACCGTTCACGCCGGGGTCGAGAACGACCGCGAGGCCGCTACGCCGGCCGGCCGGGACGCGCACGACATCACCGACGCGCAGCTTGGACAGCGACTCGAGCGCTTCGGCCCGGCGGCGGTTGACGCCTTCCCGCGACAGTGCCGCCTCGCGGGCCCGGATCGCCTCCCGCAGGCGTGCGTACTGCGGGACCGAGCCCTGCTCGCATGCCAGACCGGCAGCCAGCTCGTCGAGCGCGCCGTTGTTGCGGCGGACCTGCCGGGCCAGACCGACGACCGCGCGGTCGGCCTGGAACTGTGCAAAGGACGACTCAAGAACGCTCCGGGCCTCGGTCCGCCCGAGTCGCCCGACGAGATTGACGGCCATATTGTACGACGGACGAAACGACGACCGAAGCGGATATGTGCGGGTCGACGCGAGTCCCGCGAGGGCCACCGGGTCGAAACCGGACTGCCACAGCACGACCGCGTGTCCCTCGATGTCGATGCCGCGCCGCCCGGCCCGTCCGGTGAGCTGGGTGTACTCCCCCGGGGTGATGTCGGCGCGGGTCTCGCCGTTGAACTTGCTCAGGCGTTCCAGGACGACCGTGCGTGCCGGCATGTTGATGCCGAGCGCAAGTGTCTCGGTGGCGAACACGGCACGCACAAGGCCGCGGACGAACAGTTCCTCGACCACTTCCTTGAACGTGGGCAGCATCCCGGCG
>NZ_CAAAFT010000258.1:0-2629 GCF_900634765.1 Candidatus Protofrankia californiensis
CCGCCACGACCGCAGCTTGGCCGTGCTGACCACGCCCGCCAGGTTCAGCATCGCCACCAGCAGCGGAATCTCGAAGGACAGCCCGAACACGACCAGCATGGCGATGACGTAGCTCAGGTACTTGTTGACGTCGAGGATGCTGACGAGCCCGTCCCCGCTGAATCCGAGCAGGAGCTCCAGCCCCTTGCTCAGGGTCAGGTAGGCGAAGAAGCCGCCGAGGGCGAACAGAACCAGTGAGAAACCGACGAACGTCAGCGACCACCGGCGTTCGTGCCGGTGCAGACCCGGTGTGATGAACGACCACAGCTGGTAGAGCCAGACGGGCGCGGACACGACCGCTCCGGCGATCAGTGAGATCTTCAACCGGATCATGAAGGCGTCGAGGATGCCGAAGAAGGCCAACTGACACTGCCCGTCGACGCCGGAGCGGATGTCCTCCGGCAGGGAGCAGTACGGGTCCTTGAGGAAGTTGAAGATGTGCGGCTCGAAGTAGAAACAGACTGCCGTGGCGACGGCGAGCACGATGAGTGCCTTTGCCAGCCGGTTGCGCAGCTCCCGCAGGTGCTCGGTGAGCGACATCCGGCTGTCCTCGACCGTCCTGGTGCGGCGGAACTGCACCGCGTGCGCTATCCGCCGCGGCGTGGGCAACCCGGGCACGGGCGGCTACTCCTGCTCGTGGAAAGGCGGTCGGTGGTCTTCGGCCGTGTCAGCGCCGGCTGGTGTCGCCCGTACCGGCGGACTGGCCGTTGACCCCGACAGCGCCGGTCGACGCCGGTTGCGGGCTCACGGCCGGCTGGCCGGACTCGATCGGCTGCGGTGCGGCCTGTGCCTGGGGCTGCGGCGGAGCGGCCGAGGATGCGGCTGGGGCCTGTTCGTCCTGGCTGAGCCCCTTGGTCTCAGCTTTGAAAATCCGCAACGAACGCCCGAACGAGCGCGCGGCATCGGGCAACTTCCTGGATCCGAACAGCAGGATGACGACGAACGCAATGATCAGAAGCTCGGTGGTACCGAGGTTGGGCATGGCATGCGTCCTTTGCTTCGGTGTCCGGTCCGTCGACCGGTGCGTGTTTGATGCTACGTCGGCCAGCCTTGCCACGTCAGACGACGGTCCGATGTCCTGCGCATGACGGGCCTGCGACAGGTCAGGCCGCCGTACGGAAGCCGATGTTGCCAGCGGAGCTGTCCGGGGTGTTCGAACTCCGTGCGGCGACACGGTACCGGTTGCAGTACGACGCATGACACATGTGCGACCCACCACGCATCACCTTGGCGTGACCGTCGGACGGCCCCGTCGGGTTCGTGCGCGGTCCGGTCGCGTGGAACGTGGCACTGAACCAGTCTGCGCACCATTCCCAGACGTTACCGACAACATTGTAGAGGCCGTAGCCGTTGGGCCGGTACGACTTCACCGGGGCAGTGCCGATGTACCCGTCCTCACCGGTGTCGAGGTTCGGGAAGTCGCCCTGCCAGATGTTGCACCGGTGCCGCCCACCGGGTGTCAGCTCGTCCCCCCACGGGTAACGGCGCTGTTCCAGCCCACCGCGCGCGGCGTACTCCCACTCGGCTTCGGTGAGTAGCCGGACGCCGGCCCAGGCGCAGTACGCCTGCGCGTCGTTCCACGAGACGTGCACGACGGGATGATTCTGCCGGGAGGTGACGGACGAGCCTGGCCCCTCGGGGTGCTTCCAGACCGCTCCGGACACCGCACACCACCAGGGAGTGGCGTGTACGGCCGGTGAGGCCCGGTTGAGATCCTCGGACAGGAAACCCTCGAAGACGAAGGAGAAGCCGTATCGCTCGGCGTCGGTGACGTACCCGGTCGCGTTGACGAACGTGGCGAACTGGGTGTTGGTCACCGTGGTGGGTTCGATCGAGAACGGGTTCAGCTCGATTTCCCGGACCGGGCCCTCACCGTCGGCGCGATAACCCTCGTCATCCTCGGTGCCCATCAGGAAGCGTCCGCCGGGAAGCTGGACCATACGCCCGGTTCGGGATATAGACGAGCGTACGACTGTGATGGTCCCGACACCGACGGGATCGCGGCCGGGGGTGCAGCAGGAACCAGACATGACATCTCTCTTTGTTCGGTCTTTGTCAGGTCTTTGTTCAGCCTGCATTCGACCGGGGACGGTGGTGGACGGGTGGTCCGCCCCCACGTGCGGGCGGGCGGACCACCGCAATCGGTTGTTCGGGGGGTCAGCTCGTGCGGTCGGCGGCGAGCTGGGCGGCCAGGGCCGGGATACCCAGGGCCTGCTCCTGTGCCGGAGTGGCGTTGTAGAGCTTGTTCACCAGCTGGTACGGGTCGTTGACCAGGTCGTAGTACTCCCGGAACAGCACCTGCCCGGTGCCGACCTGCTGACCGTTCGCGTCGGTGTGCAGGTCGTAGTACTCGACGTACTGCTTGGTGGTGCTGACGTAGGACGCCCAGGTGTCCGGACCGCCGGTGCCGGCGCCCTGCTTCCACCACTCGGTCAGTATGTGGTCGCGGCTGTACGTGGAGAGCAGTGAGTGGCCGTTCTGCGGCGTGGTCGGGGTGATCCCGGCCGCGTCGAGGATGGTCGGCGCGATGTCGATGTTGCCGACGATGCGGTTGTCGACCGTACCGGCGCCGAAGCCACCGCCCGGCCAG
>NZ_CAAAFT010000259.1:0-3722 GCF_900634765.1 Candidatus Protofrankia californiensis
GCCAGCACGTGCTGCCACAGCGGCACCGGACGGTGCTCGGTGACGACGACACGGGTATGCCCGCGGACGGTGACCAACCAGTCCGCGAACTCCTCCGCGTTACTCACCGTTGCGGACAGCGACACCAGCCGGACGTGTTGCGGAAGATGAATGATCACCTCTTCCCACACGGCGCCACGCTGCCGGTCGGCAAGGTAGTGAACCTCGTCCATGACGACGAAGGCGAGGCGGTCGAGTCGCTCGCGTCCGGTCGGCTCCGCGTACAGCATGTTGCGCAGGACCTCGGTGGTCATGACGACCACCGGCGCGTCCGGGTTGCGGGAGATGTCACCGGTCAGCAGGCCGACCGCGTCGATCCCGTGACGGGCTACGAGGTCGGCGTACTTCTGGTTCGACAGCGCCTTGATCGGGGTCGTGTAGAAGCAGCGTTGACCCCGGGTGAGCCCAAGGTGGGCCGCGAACTCGCCGACGATCGTCTTACCGGCTCCGGTGGGCGCCGCGACCAGGACGCCTTCGCCGGCGTCGAGAGCTGTGCACGCCTCGATCTGGAAGGGGTCGAGGCCGAACGGATAACCGCCCATGAAGTCGGCCAAAGCCGCGGGTATGGCCGTGGGGAGGGCCTCGGGGCCGGGCGAGCCCGCGGGCGCGGTGGACACTTCGTCAGCCTACGCCCACGCCTTCGGCTCGTTGCCGGATGGATGTTCCGGTGGGTCCGGTGGGTTCGGGCGGATGTTCCTTCAGGTGATGTCGAGGTGGGCGGCGTTCGACAAGGAACCCGGGGCGCCGGCCGCACCGACAGCGCTCCCCACCGGGTCAGCGGACGCTGCGGACGTCGCCGGTTCCCCTGTCGCGGGATGCGGCAGGTCGTCGAAGTCCAACGGTGACGCCTCGTCGTCATCGAGGTTGGCGTAGGGCGAGGTGTCGCCGCGGCGGGCCTTGCGCTTGTCGTTGAACCAACCGATCACGAGGGCGACCTCGTACAGCACGATCATCGGCAGACCGAGGGCGATCATGGTGAACGGGTCCTGGCTCGGTGTCACGATCGCCGCGAAGACGAAGACGAGGAAGATCTCGGCACGCCGCCACGAGCGCAGCTTGGCCGTACTGATCACACCCGCCAGGTTCAGCATCGCCACCAGAAGCGGGATCTCGAACGACAGCCCGAACACGACCAGCATGGCGATGACGTAGCTCAGGTACTTGTTGACGTCGAGAAGGCTGACGAGCCCATCACCGCTGAAACCGAGCAGCAGCTCGAGGCCCTTGCTCAACGTCAGGTAGGCGAAGAAGCCCCCGAGGGCGAACAGAATGAGAGAGAAACCGACGAACGTCAGCGACCACCGGCGTTCGTGCCGGTGCAGACCCGGCGTGATGAACGACCACAACTGGTAGAGCCAGACGGGGGCGGACAGGACCGCTCCGGCGATCAGTGAGATCTTCAGCCGGATCATGAAGGCGTCGAGGATGCCGAAGAAGTACAGCTGGCAGGTACCCCCGCCGGCGCGGGTGCTCTCCGGCAACGCGCAGTATGGCTCTTTCAGGACATCGAAAATCTGCGGCTCGAAGTAGAAGCAGATCACCGTGGCGACGGCGAGCGCGATGAGTGCTTTTGCCAGCCGGTTGCGCAGCTCCCGCAGGTGCTCGGTGAGCGACATCCGGCTGTCCTCGACCGTCCTGGTGCGGCGGAGCTGCACCGCCTGCACGATCCGTCGCGGCGTGGGCAACCCGGACACGGGTGGCTACTCCTGCTCGTGGAAGAGGCGGTCGGTGGTCTTCAGCCTGTCAGTGCCGGCTGGTGTCGCCCGTGCCGACGGACTGGCCGTTGACCCCAACGGTGCCGGCCGGGGCGGTGTGGGCCGTGCCGGTCGACGCGGACTGTGGGCTCACGGCCGGCTGGCCGGCTTCGATGGGACGCGGTGCCGCCTGCTCCTGTTGCTGCGCCGGAGCAGCCGAGGACGCGGCCTGCTCGTCCTGGCTGAGCCCCTTGGTCTCGGCCTTGAAGATCCGCAACGAGCGCCCGAACGAGCGCGCGGCATCGGGCAGCTTCCTTGATCCGAACAGCAGGATGACGACGAACGCGATGATCAGAAGCTCGGTGGGACCGAGGTTGGGCATGGCATGCGTCCTTTGCTTCGGTGTCCGGTCCGTCGACCGGTGCGTGTTTGATGCTACGTCGGTCAGCTTTGCCGCGTCGGACGACGGTCCGATGTCCTGCACATGACGGGCCTGCGAAGGGTCAGGCCGTCGCGCGGAATCCGATGTTGCCGGCGGAGCTGTCGGGGGTGTTCGAGCTCCGCGCGGCGACACGGTACCGGTTGCAGTACGACGCATGGCACATGTGTGAGCCGCCGCGCATCACCTTGGCGCGACCGTCGGGCGGCCCGGTCGGGTTCGTGCGCGGACCGGTGGCGTGGAACTTGACGCTGAACCAGTCGGCGCACCATTCCCAGACGTTGCCGACGACATTGTAGAGACCGTAGCCGTTGGGCCGGTAGGACTTCACCGGGGCGGTACCGACGTACCCGTCCTCGCCGGTGTCGAGGTTCGGGAAGTCGCCCTGCCATGTGTTGCACTGGTGCCGCCCGCCGGGTGTCAGCTCGTCGCCCCACGGGTAACGGTGCTGTTCCAGTCCGCCCCGCGCGGCGTACTCCCACTCCGCTTCGGTGGGTAGCCGGACGCCGGCCCAGGCGCAGTATGCCTGCGCGTCGTTCCACGAGACGTGCACGACCGGATGGTTCTGCCGGGAGGTGACGGACGAGCCCGGTCCCTCGGGGTGCTTCCAGACCGCTCCGGACACGGCACGCCACCAGGGAGTCTCGTGCACGGCCGGCGAGGCTTGATCGAATTCTTCGGAAAGGAAGCCCTCGAAGACGAAGGAGAAGTCGTAGCGCTCGGCGTCCGTGACGTACCCGGTCGCGTTCACGAACGTGGCGAACTGGGCGTTGGTCACCGTGGTGGGCTCGATCGAGAACGGGCTCAGCTCGATCTCCCGGATCGGACCCTCGCCGTCGGCGCTGTAGCCTTCGTCGTCTTCGGTGCCCATCAGGAAGCGTCCGCCGGGAAGCTGGACCATCCGCCTGGTCCGGGGTACGGATGAGCGTACAGGTGCGATGGTCCCGATGCCGACGGGCTCGCGGCCGGGGGTGCAGCAGGAACCAGACATGACGTCTCTCTTTGTTCGGCCTTTGTTCAGCCTGTGTTCGACCGGGATGGTGGTGGACGGATGGTCCGCCCGCTCGCCCCCGCGTGCGTGCGGGCGGGCGGACCACCGCAATCGACTGTTCGGGGTCAGCTCGTGCGGTCGGCGGCGAGCTGGGCGGCCAGGGCCGGGATGCCCAGGGCCTGCTCCTGCGCCGGGGTTGCGTTGTACAGCTTGTTCACCAGCTGGTAGGGGTCGTTGACCAGGTCGTAGTACTCCCGGAACAGCACCTGCCCGGTGCCGACCTCCTGGCCGTTCGCGTCGGTGTGAAGGTCGTAGTACTCGACGTACTGCTTGGTGGTGCTGACGTAGGACGCCCAGGTGGGCACACCGCCGGTGCCGGTGCCCTGCTTCCACCACTCGGTCAGTATGTGGTCGCGGCTGTACGTGGACAGCAGCGAGTGGCCGTTCTGCGGCGTGGTCGGGGTGATCCCGGCCGCGTCGAGGATGGTCGGCGCGATGTCGATGTTGCCGACGATACGGTTGTCGACCGTACCGGCGCCGAAGCCACCGCCCGGCCAGG
>NZ_CAAAFT010000259.1:3787-4713 GCF_900634765.1 Candidatus Protofrankia californiensis
GTCGGCCCAGAGGTAGCCGTTGTCCGGGATGTAGATGACCAGTGTGTTGCTCAGCTGGCCGAGGGCCACCAGCTTGTCCTTGAACGCCTGCACCGCGTCGTCTACGGACAGCAGGGTCCGCAACTGCCGCTCACGCAACGCCTGGGCGTCGGCCAAGGTGTTGTTCGAGTTCTGGACGTAGGCCGGCTTGTCGCTCTTGTCGGTCTCGAAAACCGACGGACGGCCGTTCCACGTCGGCACGACCGTGTCGGCGTACTGGGCCGCGGGAGTGTTGGGCTCGTGCGAGGCGTACGGAGTCACGTAGGCGAACCACGGCCGCGTGTCGGTGGCGGCCTTGTCCAGGAAGCTCAGCGTCCTGTTCTTGATGACGTTGGTGGTGTACCCGTTGATCGTCTGGACTGTGCCGTTGACGTTGTAGGTGCCGTTGTTGTAGCTCGGCTGCAGCAGCGCCCACTCCTCGAAGTGCGGCGGGTTGTCGTTGATGTTCCAGGAGTTGAGGTACTTGCCGAACAGCCCGGTGCGGTAGCCCGCCTGCTTGAGGTAGCGCTGCACGGTGGTGTTCTGGTTCAGGTTGTAGGCGTGCCCGTTGTCCCGCACGCCGTGGTTGTGGGCGTAGCGACCGGAGAAGATCGACGACCGCGAGGGCGCGCACAGCGGCGTGGTGGAGTGGCCGTTGGTGAACCGCACGCCCTGCCCGGCGACCCAGTTCAGAATCTTCTCCGTCGCCCACTGGGTTTCCTTGGGCTGGTCGTCGCTGACGATGAGCAGGATGTTCGGCAGGGTGGCGGCCGAAGCCGGAGACACGAAGCCGGGGAGCGCCGAGAATCCCGTCGCCGCGGCCGCCGTAACGGCCGCCGCCGCCGAGCCCGCGAGGAAGCCCCGCCGGCTGGCCGGTCCCTGCTCTTGTTCCTCGCTCACCTGGTGTT
>NZ_CAAAFT010000260.1:0-1700 GCF_900634765.1 Candidatus Protofrankia californiensis
GCTCGACCCTGACCCGGTCGGACGGCAGGGTGCCGACGGCGTCCTCCAGCTTGCCCAGCGCCCGGTCGAGCGCGTCGCGGGCGGACAGCCCCGGTACGTCGGCGAGCGTGCGGGCCGCGACGACCAGCGCCATGGCCTCGTCCGCGGACAGTTTGAGCGGGCGGTCCAGGGTCTGGGGGTCGAGGACCGTGATCTGGTCCGCGGAGTAGCTCAGGTCGATCAGGTCACCGGGCGCGCCACCCGGCAGGCCGCAGACGAACAGCAGGTCCAGGTCGTCCCGCAGCTGGCGGACGGTGACCCCGAAGGTCGCGGCCGCGTCGTCGAGGCACACCCCCGGATGGGCGCGCAGCCACGGCACCAGGGCGAGCAGGCGGCTGAGACGGTCGGTGGAGGAGGAGGGCGCTGGCGGGCTCACAGCACGCTCCCCGGGACCGCCGCTGCCCCGGCCGGTGGGGCTACCGGGTCCTCGATCCGGAGGACTGCTTGACCCCCGGATTGGCCCCTGGACTTCGCCACCATGTGCGCCGGGCCGGCATCGGCATGTACACGGGCGGCATCGGCCAGCCGGCGCAGCACCTCGTTGCGCAGCTGCGGTGGTTGTTCCACCAGCACGTCATCGCCGTAGCCAGCCACCCATCTGGCCAGCTGTTCGGTGTCGGAGTAGTCGATCTCCACAAGATCCATCCCGGCCGATACGGACCCGGACGGGCTCTCGGCCGCCCCCGGTACGGAGTCGGACCGATGGTCAGCCGTCCCACACGCGGAGCCGGGCCGTCTCTCGGGCGTCCCCGGCGTGGAGCCCGGCTGGCTGTCGGTCTCTCCCCGCGCGAAACGGCGCGGGCTGGGGAGCACCCGCGCGTGCCGGCGCAGGGCGTGGCCGGTCCCCGGGCGGACCCGCAGGAGGGCGGTACGGGTGTGATCAGGCGGTGCTGACGCGGACACCAGCGCCCGCAGGTCGACGCCGCCGGGAACGCGGACAGCGCCTGGCGGCCCGACCGCACGCACAGCACCGGTCACCCGCGACAGGCGGAAGACCCGGGCGGCCTGTCGATCACAGTCGTGACCGGCCAGGTACCAGCGCCCCCGCCACGAGACCACGCCCCACGGTTCGACGTGGCGTTCGCGGGGTTCGGTCTCCTCCGGTTTGCGGTAGGGGAAGCGGACGGCCTGCCCGACCTGCACGGCGGCGAGGCAGGGTGCGAACGCGGGCTCCGTGGTGGCGACCCGGGGCTCCAGACCGTCCGGACCGGGCAGGGTGCGGATGCCGCCGGCCGCGAGCTTGCGCAGCGCGCTGGCGGACGCATCCGCCAGCGCCGTGCTGGACCACAGCTGCGCGGCGAGCCCGAGGGCGGCGGCCTCGTCCGGGTCGAGGGAGATCTCCGGTAGCGCATAGTCGCTGCGCCGGATGCGGTAGCCGACCTCGTCGCTCCAGAACGAGTCCGACCCGGTCTCCAGAGGGATGCCGATGTCGCGCAGGTACTGCTTGTCCCGCTCGAACATGCGGCGGAACGCCTCCTGCTCGTCAGCGGTGCTGCCCGGGGCGTAACCCTCCACCAGCTCGCCGATTTCGGCCACGGAGAGAAACCGCGATGTGGCCATCAGGCACATCGTCAGGTTCAGCAGCCGTTCCAACCGACGACGGGACACCGTACGAGGCTAGAACACGACTCTTGGATCTTCAGCGGCGCCTGTGGCGACAA
>NZ_CAAAFT010000260.1:2319-2779 GCF_900634765.1 Candidatus Protofrankia californiensis
CCGTTCCAACCGACGACGGGACACCGTACGAGGCTAGAACACGACTCTTGGATCTTCAGCGGCGCCTGTGGCGACAACCGGTACGGTGCCAACCGGCCGCCGTCCGGACGACAAGCAGCTCGCGTCCGGACGCAGGTCAGCGGTCTGCCGCCTGGACGCCGAGGAGGTCGACGACGAAGACCAGGGTGTCATCGGCGGCGATCACGGGCGGCTGCCCGCCCTGTGGGCCGTAGCCGAGGTCGGGCGGAATCACGATCTCGCGCCGTCCACCGACCTTCATCCCGGCGATGCCCTGCTGGAAGCCGGGGATGACCTGGTCCAGCGGGAAGGGGACCGGCTGCCCACTCTGCCAGCTCGAGTCGAACTCCTTGCCGCCAGCCCACAACGCACCGACGTACTGGACCAACACGGTGCTGGTCCGCGCCGCGGCCGCTCCGGTACCGACCACGAGGTCCCGGGT
>NZ_CAAAFT010000261.1:0-586 GCF_900634765.1 Candidatus Protofrankia californiensis
CAGGAGGCTTGTGGCGTGCTGCCGTTGCCGCGGGCGGTGGTGGCGAAGATGCGGGCGAGGTACTCGGTGCGCAGCACACCGCGGCCGTCGGCGCCGATGTAGCCGACGTCCTTGGTCAGGTAGCCCTCGGGGTAGCTGTAGCCCGCAGAGGTGATCTCACCGTTACGGTTCCACCAGGCCTTGCGCTGGGTATGGCAGCGGTCACACTCGTGGATGACATGGTAGGCGCGGGCCTGTTTGTCCCAGACTGCGCTGTGGGGTTCCCAGCGGTGTCCCATGGTGCGGCACTCGATGAAACTGGCGGGCAGCTCGTGCGCCCAGGTCTCGATGTTGCGACGGGGGGTGTGTTCGGCCATGGGATGGGCTGCTACCTCCGGAATTGCCTGCGTGAACGGGGGCGGCGGGCCTGGACGTCGCAGGCTGCCATGCAGGTCAGATAGCACAGGCCGCGTGTTGATGTCGAGCACGCAGACCGTTCCGGCATCTTCCGGACCCACCTGACCGTGAGGGTCTGTCTGGTCCCGGGCGGGAGTCAACCGGCAGTCCAACCGGCAGCCAACCAGTGCAGTCAACCAGTCCAGTAAGG
>NZ_CAAAFT010000261.1:1151-10260 GCF_900634765.1 Candidatus Protofrankia californiensis
GTCTTGGACCTGCGGATGGTCAGGACCACGCCGTCCGGTGTCTCGGCGATGTCGGTCAGGTCCAGCGCGACGAGCTCGCTGCGGCGCAGGCAGCCGGCGAAACCGACCAGCAGCAGCGCCCGGTCGCGCAGGTCGGCGAGTCGGGAGTCGTCCAGTTCGGCGAGCACCTGGGTGAGCAGGCGGGTCTCCAGCGCGTTCTTGCGCTTCACGGCGGTGCCGTGGACGCGGCGGATGCCGTCCCAGACGGTCGCGACCTCGGGCGAGGCCGCGGGATTGGGATGACGACCGAGCTGGTGGGCCACGGAGATGGCGGCCAGTCTCCGGCGGACGGTGGCCGGCTTGTAACCGGAGTCGGCCAGCGCCGTCAGGTAGCCGGCCACGGTTGCCGGTGACGCCGGCAGCGCCACCAGCTGCGGGGAGTGCTCGGCACACCAGGCGGCGAAGTGGCGCAGGTCTGTTTCATAGGCGCGCCACGTCGAAGCAGCCCTGGCAGCACGGGCATAGTCGGCCACCCGCTCCACCAGGTCGGACGAAAGCACGGCGTAATCACCATCTCGACGAACTGCAACCTCTGCGCCGTCGCCACTCAATCTCCGACCCTCCCCTCCCGGTGCCAGTCTGACGCCCGGGAAGTAAAGCTTATCGGGCGTCAGAGCCATAGAAGTTTCATTTCGATTGTTACGTTTTGATTCGAAACAAAAATACGAAACGATACTGATTGACGCTGGACGGCGAAGGGACCGCTGGCGGAGCCGCGTAGCTCTCGTCCTGACTCGGCGTCCTGTTGCAGGACTCGGGCCTGCGTCACCAGCTGCCAAACGACGCTGAGTGGTGGCATAGAGGGGCCAGAAGGTCAGGAGCAGGCACAAGCTTGAGACACAGGCGCCCTCGGAACGATCTGATCGCGCTTCTCCGGCGCGGCCCTGTCCTGCTATGAGCTGCCAGCGAGGATCGTGGCCAGTCCGGACGAGACCCGCGCCATCATCGGCAGGGTCGTCCTCACCCGCAGGGCTGGTCGAGAGAGCATGAACGCGCTGTGCGGAAACATGTCTTCAAAGCGGACTGGCATCCGATGCGGTCCTATGACGATCATTCCCTGTCCCGTACCGGCTCGACTCTTTCCCGCCAAGCCACTCTTCTGGCCAGTGGACTAATTAACTGGCCAGAAGAGTGGTATATGCCAGTTGGCTTGCAAAAATCGCTTACGAAGATCTCTTTATGCTGGCTATCGTCTGGGCGGCTGGGCCGGGATAGCGAAGGTCACCGAGGCGACCCGGTAGCTGGAGTAGCCATGGTACGTAGCGTGCGCATCGGCTTCGGCAGGTGACGAGAACATCAGCACGACTTCCGCGACTGACGGGATCGGGTCGGCGTCCGGGAGATGGACCAAGGCGTAGAGGGCCGGACTGGTGCGTTGATCGTCAAACACGCTGTCCCTCCTCACGCTTGCCGTCGGGTGGAGTATCGCCATCGTCCGGTGCGACGGGAAGACCGTACGGGTCAACTGCCTGGGCCGGGGCGACCTGGGCCAGTACCCGGACAGCCTCACGCCAGGCATCCCGTGCCGCCGCCACCTGTTCGAACGCGGCGCGTTCGGCCCGGGCCAGCTCCTGCGCCCGGGCGTCCGCCTCTATCCAGACACGCCATGCGCGTTCCTCTGCCGCCGCTGCCGCGTCGGCGTCCGGCCAGGCGGCTCCGTCGCGGACTCGCCAAATCAGCGTGAGGTCGACGTCACCGTCAACGCTTGCCAACCGTGCACGCGGAGGCACACCGGCTTCGACCGTACGGATCAGTTCCTGTTTACTCATTCCCAGCTCTAACACCATCTCGTGATCGGATACAGCCACCTGCGATCTCCTCTCTCGGTGGGACGGTTAGGTGCAGGGCACACGGGCTGCTCGCCTACATATGGAGCGGGAACGGTGCTGAGCTAGTCGATCATTGAGTAGCCCTGTTCGAAGGTCCACTTGTCCGGTGGGTATACGGCCTCGGCGAACTCGATCGGGCGCTGCTGGGCGTCGTACACCGTGTGGTGGACCATAAGCACAGCTGACGGCCCGTTGCCAAGCTCCAGTTCCATACGCTCGGTGTCGGTAGCGAGCCGCGCGGCGATGGTGTCCCGTGCATATTTGCCTCGCCGGCCGGTCTTCTCCTCGACGTAGGCGAGGGTGCCTTGTCGGATTCGCTCCCGCTGGAGGAGCAGCGGCGCGACCTCCGCCAGCGCCGGGGAGTACCAGGATGTCGACACCTCCGAACGAGGACCGCCCTCGGAGTTCGTGATCCGGCGACGGCGGATGCCCTGCCCCGGATACGGCAGCTCCAAAGCCTCCGCCGCATACTCCGTCAGATCCGTGATCTCCGCAGCGGCGATTTCCGCCCACTCGTCGGTTGCATAGACCTTCCCGGTCTCGCGTGAGTGCCGGTAGCGGTCCCGGGCACGCCGGTGTAGGCGTATCTGGTCCAGCACGAACGTGCCCGCCCCCTGCCGTGAGCCCACCAGTCCCTGGGTACGCAGCGCTTCCAACGCCTTCGTCGTCGTCGGCCGGCTGACCTTCCAGTCCGCGGCAAGGGCACGTTCCGACGGAACCTCGTCCCCGGGACGCAGGTCACCGGCCAGGATCTTGTCCCGGATGTGGTTGGCGATCTGGAGGTACTTCGGGAGGGCCTGTTGGATCTCCGGCATCACTGGCGACCTTTGGCTAGTGGTCAAGTCCAGTCGCACCATACGCCAATTTTGCCATGAACCAAAAAGGGCGTGATTCGTAGGCTGTTGGTCGTGGGCGTTCTCCTGGTAGCGGCCGGTGGCGGAGGTGACGCCTTGGCCGCAACGATCATCCACCGCATCCTTCGGCCGTCCGCAGCCTTGCCACTCGTCCTCACCTACGCGTGGGAACGCCTGCGCATCGATCCGCTACCTGGGCCACGCGGTCCCGACGGCTTCACAGCTCTCGTTCCCGTTGGACGGTTCAACTGGCAGATCACGCCGAAAACGGACACGGTGCCGCCAGGTCGATCCACTCTCCCGCGTCTGGCCGGCCAGACAGATGCCCGCCTTCATCTCATCGATCCGAGCGGCGGGGCGGGCGGTATCCGCCGCCAAGTCACCGAACTGGTCGAGATCACCGGCGCAGACCGGGTATGGGTTGTCGACGTCGGTGGTGACGTCGTGGCCCGTGGCGACGAGCCCGGACTCCGAAGCCCGCTTGCCGACGGACTGGCCCTCGCCGCATGCACGGGTCTGCCCGTCCCGGTCGAGATCCTCACCGCCGGTCCCGGACTCGACGGCGAGCTGTCCGAGTCCGAGGTTCTCTCCCGCGTCGAGGCACTCGGCGGACGGATCCTTCACCGGCTGCACAGTGACGAGGTACAGCCAGCACTCGACGTCCTTGCCTGGCACCCCACCGAAGCAACCGCCCTGCTCATCGCAGCCGCACTCGGAGCCCGTGGCACCGTCGAGATTCGCGACAACGGCACTCCGGTCGAACTCACCGACCACAGCGCCGACATCTACGGTGTCGATCTGGCTGCCCTCGTCCCCAGCACCCGGCATGTCGCGTCCCTCGCCGATACCGGCACGCTCGCCCAGGCCGAGGATGTCATCCGTCGTGTCTGCGGCATCTCGGAAATCGATTACGAACGCGAGAAGGCCCAGCGGCTGTCCAGCCCTCGCTTTCGGCACCGTCGGCGTTTCGCCGAGGACCTGTGCCGCGATGCCGACGCCCACATCGCTGCGGCCCGCGCCAGAGGCATCGACTACCTGACGTTTCGCCGTCTGGCCGAAGCCCTCGACGTCTATCCTGACGACATCGCCGAGCTTCAGGCCAGGCTCCTGGCAGAGCAGGCCGAGCGTCCGGCTCTCCCCTTGTGGCCTGTTCGTAACTGCCGTTACAAGGAGGCGTAGGTGCTTTCGGTCGTCCCGACAGCTTTTTCCACCTACGCTTCCTTCCGCTGTAGGTGGTTTCCGCTGTGCGGACGACACTTTCCACCTACGGCTGGGGCGGCGGGTGCCGAGAACGCTGGGCCGGGCAACCGATCGACTGGAACAGCTCTGATCATTCCTGGAGAGCTTTCCGGTGGTTCCTGCTGCTCACTGTTCGGATGAGCGGTGAGCAGTCGCGACCTCGTTCTCCGAGGTTTGCGAACGGTGTCATGCGGTGTGCTGGTGATCGGCGAGGGCTTCGTCGATCGCACGCCGGGCGATGCCGGCGAGCACGGGGTTGCTGACCCGGTAGTAGGGCAGGGCGATGAGCCCGACGGACAGCGCCCAGCCGCGACCCCGCGCCCAGGTCGCGTCATCGACCCCTACCGCCGCTCGGAACATCTCCCGGACTGCGGCGGGCAGGAACGTCCACGCGGCCATCACGTCACACGCCGGGTCGCCCACACCCAGACCGCCGAAGTCGATGACGGCGCTCAGCCGGCCGTGGCGAGCCAGCAGGTTCCCCGCGAGGAGATCGCCGTGGATCCAGCGGGGCGGACCCTGCCACGCCGGTGCCCGCAGGGCTGCCTCCCACGCCGCGGTCACCGCGCCGGTATCGAGCGTCCCGCACAGGGAGCCGATCGCGGCGCGAGTCTGGGCGTCGCGCATGGCCAGCGGCACGCCGCGCAAGAAGTTGTGCTCCCCCGGGGGCGGTCCGCCGTCGAGGTCGATCCGGTGCAGGGCAGCGACAAAGCCTCCCAGCTCGGTAGCCGCATGGTGTGGATCGGCGATGCGTTCGGTGGTCGCGTTCTCGCCGTCGAGCCACCGGTAGACCGACCAGGACCAGGGATAGCCCTCGGCGGGCCTTCCCTTGCCGAGCGGGACCGGGATGGCGAGCGGGAGGAGCGGGGCCAGTAGCGGCAGCCACCGGTGCTCCTTGCCCACCTGCCCGGCAGCTCTGCGGATGCGGGGGAGCCGCACGGCCATGTCCTCGCCCAGTCGATAGATCGCGTTGTCGGTGCCGGCTGAGTGGACCGGCTCGACGGGAAGGTCCCCCCACTGGGGGAACTGCGCCGCGAGCAGCCGGCTCACAAGCTGTGCGTCGATGTCCACCTCGTCGACGTGCATCCTCCCGGCGGACATCGGCATCTCCCCAACTTCTCAACCTGCGGCGAAGGCGGATCAGCGGCGCGGCACGGACGCCGCAACCGTGCGGGGACCGACCGATGACGCATCCCTCCGTGCCGGGCGCCGGATCCATGTCACGTTCCGGGGCGGAGCCTGTCCACTCCTTTTTCGGTCGGCTGTCGTGTCCGCTGCCACGGGGTCGGTAGCCACAAGGTCGGTGGCCGGCGTCTCGGTAGCCGAACCGTTGTGAGGACCACAGCGGGGCAACGGTCGAAATGACGGAGCCGACCGGTACCTGGAGGGACACTCACTTTATGTGAATCTTCCGCGCTCCCCGCACGCGGGTTCCAGCTTTTCGATCATGGCTGGACGCCTGGAACGCGGAGCGGGTCCCTCAGCCGACACCCTCCGGTGTGTTTGCAGCCGGGGCTGGCGCCTACGAGCACGTACACCTCGTCGCGACGTAGGCATCCGAGACGTCACTGAAAGCAACTATATCCACCGTGTCCGGTCATGCCGGGTCCACGGGTGAAGGTCTACGAGTGAAGGCAGGACCGATGCGTGTCGGAATATATCTGGACGATCAGGGACGGTCGCTGGACGTGGTCGTGGAGGCGGCCCGCGACGGGGCGAAGGCCGGCTTCGCCAGCGCCTGGCTGACCCAGTTCGCCGGTTGGGACGCGCTCACCGCGTTGGCGGTCGTAGGCCGGGATGCGCCTGGTATCGAACTTGGAACGGCGGTGGTACCAACCTATCCCCGTCATCCCCTGGTGCTTGCCAGCCAGGCGCTCACGGTTCAGGCGGCCGTGGGCAACCGGCTCACTCTGGGTATCGGCGTGAGCCACCGTGTCATCGTCGAAGAGCAGTTCGGCTACTCGTTCGACCGGCCCGTCGACCACCTTCGGGAGTACCTGTCCGTGCTGGGCCCGCTCCTGCGTGGGGAAAGCGTCTCCCACCGGGGCGCAACCCTCACAGCCGTCGGCGCTGTCGACGCGCCGGGTACCAAGCCGCCGTCGCTACTGATCGGCGCGCTCGGCCCCGCGATGCTCCGGACAGCCGGCGAGCTCGCTGACGGCACAGTCACCACCTGGACGGGCCCGGCGACCCTCGCCGACCATATCGTGCCGACGATCACCCGGGCCGCACGGGCGGCGGGCCGGCCGGATCCCCGTGTGGTGGCCCTCACCTTCGTATGCGTGACCTCGGACGCCGACGCGCGCCGGGGGTGGGTTGCCCAACGGTTCGCCATGGTCGGGCAGCTGCCCAGCTACCGCGCTGTATTCGACCGGGAGGGCGTGGACGGTCCGGGGGACACGGTCATCCTCGGCGACGAGGCTTCCGTCGAACGCCAGATCCGGCGGCTGGCGAGCGCCGGTGTCACTGAACTGGTGGCGCTGCCGATCGGGTCGGCGCAGGAACAGACGACAACGACCGATCTGCTCGTCGGCCTCAACACACGTGCGGGCTGATCCGCAGGGCTGACCTGGCGGCTTGGCGGGCTGACCTGGATGGCTGATCTGGTTCGCAACCGGCCCGGCATACCGGCGGCTCTCCGCCTGCGAACGCGGATCGTCCACGCTGCGTGCGAATACAGTCATAACGGCTGGGCGTGGGAGTGGACCAGGTCGGTTGTCGCTGCCGGAAGGGTGAGTGGGTTGTTGGAGGACGCGGAGGCGCAACCGGTTCTCACGCGGGAGCTGAGGCTCGCGGCATACGTGGTCTGCATCCGGGACGGGCAGGTGCTGCTCGCGCGCTTCGCCGGGGCGGACGACACGTTCTGGACGCTGCCCGGCGGCGGGCTCGATCACGGGGAGGATCCCGCTGCTGCGGCGATCCGCGAGGCCGAGGAGGAAACGGGATACGACGTCGTGATCGAATCCCTGCTCGGCCTGGACTCGATACGTCGCTGTTTCCAGCGTAACGGGGGTATCGAAGCCGACCAGCACACTCTGCGGGTCATTTACGCGGCCCGGGTGGTCGCCGGCGAGCTCCGACACGAGGTCGGCGGTTCGACCGACCAGGCCGCGTGGGTTGATCTCGATCAGGTCCACGCCCTCGACCGGATCGATCTGGTCGACATCGCATTGGAACTCGAACGGACGCGCCCGCCGCTCGGCCGGGTGGATCGGGATCGCTCCCGGCTCTGAATCCATCCGGAATGATCCATCCGGGATTCTGGATGGTCACCGGCCGGCCTGCAGTACGTCGTCCGGCACGGGTTCGGACACGAGTTCGGAATTAGCATCCGGGTCCGCTGCGACGAGGGAAAATCCGCAGCCCAGATGCTGATCAATAGGGGATGTTTCGGATTTCCGATCAGGCGGCTGGTGCCCGGGCGCCCGGTGGAGATCCGACCGGAGTCCGATCTCCACCGGGATATCGCCGGCTACCCGGGAACGAACCAGTTAGCCGATCTTTCCGGCCCAGCAGTGCTTGGATGCGTACCACGGACCCGTGCCCTGCTGCGCGTAGAGGATGCGAGCGCGTTTCCACTGCTCCTCGGCACTGGCATTCTGCGGCAGGCCGGACCCGCCGACACCCCGCCAGGTGGGGGGCAGGAACTGGAACAGCCCCCCCGCGCCGATCTCGTTGACAACGCGCGGATTGCCGTTGGATTCACACTGCACAATGGCGGACAGAACCCGGTCCGCGGACGGTGCCGCGCTTGCCGGCTGGGACATCGCGATGCTGCTGCCGACGGCGGCGACAACGGCCGGGACGGCGATCATTGCGCGGGTACGCGTCGTGATTCCTGCGCGGATACGCCTCTCGGCGTGCCTGGCTCCGCGATCGCGAGTACGTGCCTGGGACATGGTGATGCCCTTCCCCACGCCTGCGAGGTTAGCTGTCGGGTTCGGGCTGGGACTGCCCGGCCGCGTTCTGCGGCTTCACCCCGAGGACGTCTGATACGCGACGCCCGAAAGTGGTTCCCCCGATCCTGCCATTGGTTTGATTTCCGTCGGCCGGGGCAGGATTCGGCGTGCCGCCCGACGTGCACCTTCTTCGCGAAGGCACGGCGCAGACCATACGCACGGTGCCGACCCGGAAAGCAAGGGCAGGCAGGCGGCCGTGAACATGAGCACACTGTATTCTGATGTTGATGGCTGCCCCGGCCACCGGGTAACGCGCGCGCACGCGCACTCATCATCTAATCAGATCCGATCTGCCGGAGAATTGTAGCGATATTGCCACGCTCTCGGGTAGTCATTTCGACTGTGCATGGCGTGGGCGACCGGATCGAATTCGTGGTCGTCGAATGCCTGGACGTGCTGCGTGGAGAAGCGTGGAGAAACCGGTGGCGGTCCCGAACGCGTGTATCGTGTCGGGCCTGTCCGTGGCACCTTCAGCACTCGTGCGCACCGGACCTGCTACCCGGAAGGAGACCGGGGAATTCGATGTCTCTCGTCGGCGTAAGCCCTGCCCCGGAACGTCATTCAGGCGCCGGAACCTCTTCCAGACACCGGAGGTCGCATTCCCGGAACGACGATGAGCACCGTGGCGCGGTGCACCGCGCGTCCGCAGTGCACCGCGCGTCGCGGCGGCGGGGAAGCGGCCCACAGCGCCGTCTCGCGCATCCGCCGTTCGGACGGGCTACCGCCGGGCCTCGGCTGAGAGGTGGGCTCCCGTCCTCGACGGGGACAGCGCGGGACGCGGCCACGTCGAGTTCCGGGCAGGTGGGAAGAACTGAACACACCGCCCGCCCGGCTGGCGCGTGGAGCCGGGTAATTTGCGACGCTGACCAACATGATGACGCTGGCGGCGTGCGCGGTGCTCTCGATGCTGGTCTGGCTGGTCCTCGCAGGCGGGCACGGAATGTTCTGGCGAACCGATACCCGACTTGACACCCACGATTCCGGCGCGACGGGCGGAGCCGCGCCGCCAGGGGGCTGGCCTGCGATCACCATGATCGTTCCTGCTCGGGACGAGGCCGAGATGCTGCCGAAGACCCTGCCGACCCTGCTCGGGCAGGACTACCCCGGACAGCTGCGGGTCGTGCTGGTCGACGACTCCAGCGACGATGGCACCGGCGACGTCGCCCGCGCCATCGGCCGGGCCACCGGT
>NZ_CAAAFT010000261.1:10285-14626 GCF_900634765.1 Candidatus Protofrankia californiensis
CACCTTGCCGGCCCAGCCGGCCAGGCTCGCCCGGCCGGCTGGGCCGGCAAGGTGTGGGCCATGGAGCAGGGTATGCGCGCAGCCCCACCCGACGCGGAATGGCTGCTGTTCACCGACGCCGACATCGCCCACGGTCCGCACGCGGTGACCCGGCTGGTCAGCCACGCCACCCGCCGCGGGCTCGACCTCACGTCGCTGATGGCCGTCCTGCGCACGAGCAACCGCTGGGAGCGGCTTGTCATCCCCGCGTTCGTCTACTTCTTCGCCCAGCTCTACCCGTTCCGCCGGGCCAACAGGCCGACGGCGCGGACGTCGGCGGCCGCCGGTGGCTGCGTCCTGCTGCGCCGTGCCGCGCTGGAACGCGCCGGTGGGATCGCCGCCATCCGTGGTGCGGTCATCGACGACTGTTCGCTGGCCAGGGCCGTCAAGCGCAGTGGGGGACGGATCTGGTTGGGCCTGGCCGACCACGGCCCCGGGGGCGTCCGCAGCGTCCGGCCGTATCCCGGACTCGCGGACCTGTGGAAGATGATCTCCCGTAGTGCGTACACCCAGCTGCGGCACTCGCCCGTGCTGCTCGCCGGTACCGTCGCCGGCCTGGCTCTCACCTACCTGCTGCCGCCTGCAGCAGCCGTGGTGTGGCTGGCAGGGCTCGTGACCGGTGCCGGCGCTGGTGACACGGCCACGGTGATTGCCGGTGTCGCCGGACTCGGCGCGTGGTCGATCATGACTGCCACCTACGTCCCGATGCTCCGCTACTACCGCCAGCCGGCCTGGACCGCCGTGGCCCTGCCCGCGGTGGCCTTCCTCTACCTGCTGATGACCGTGGACTCGGCCGTGGCGCACTGGCGTGGCCGGGGAGCGGCCTGGAAGGGCCGGGCGTACTCGGCGGTGAACTCCGACGGCGTCGCCGACACCTGACCGCCGTTCCACAAGCCGGCTGCGGGTCCGTGGGGGAGTCCCCGTCGCCAGGATGACGATCCGGATCGAATGCGGATTGGCCGGTGTCTCGGGGTGGAGCTGTTCCGAGACACCGGCCGTTCCGCGCTGGGCTGAACCGCTGGGTTCAGGCGGCCCGCGGGGCCGGGCTCAACGGGTGGCCCGACGGCGGCGGGAGATGATCCTGCGGCCGACCAGCGCCGCCAGGAAAATGATCAATGCTGGGACGACCGGGAACGACGAGGATCGGGCGACCCCGCCTTCGCCGGCCGGAACCCCTCCTGCCGGCACCGGCATCGTCGTGGCTGATGAGCCCGCCGACGACGAGGACCCAGCCGACGAGGATCCGGACGAGGAGGCGGATCCCGCGGACTGCCCTGCCGACCTCGACGACCCCGATGCGGATCCCGACGACCTCGATGACGACCCGGAGCCGGAGTCGGAGCCGGAGGACGGCCCGGGTTTTCCGTCGGCGGTGAGGACCTGGTAGCGGGTTATCATGCCGCCCAGGAGATGTTCGTTGACATGGCAGTGGAAGAGCCAGATCCCCACGTCGTCGGGCACCATGTCCGCCACGCCCATGGAGGCGGGCAGCAGGGGGACGGTGTCCATGCGCATGCCACCCCAGAGCACGCTGTTTCCGTGCCAGTGCGGTGTGTGCAGGTCCTGCTCGCCGCCCATACCCATGACGTACCAGCGGACGTGCTCACCCTTCCGCATGGTGATCATCGGTTCGTTGCCGAAGATGTAGCCGTTGATGGCGAGTCTCAGGTTGGACCTGGTGAAGTTCACGTCGTCCCGCGGCGGATACGGCGGCTGGGCGAAACGGCGGAGATTCTCCTCCAGGTACGGGCTGCGGTTCTCGTCCATGATCTCGAACAGTGCGACGATCTCGCGGTCGACGTCCTTGGGGCTGCCGTCCGGCCGGGCCAGTCCCTTACCGGTGATGACCATAGGGCCCATCAACCCGGCGGCGGTGTCGCCGACCTCCTGGGTGTGGGAGTGATACATCCACATGACAGAGCTGCCGTCGTGCGGACCGGGGCCGGCGCGGTCGGGTACCAGCCAGGTGTAGGTGTGCTTGCCGCCGGTGGGAACGGCGTCGTCGAGCTTGTCCTCGCCGGAGGTGTTGTCGGCGTACGGCGCCCCTTCGCTGGCTTTCGTGTAGAAGACCCCGTGTGGGTGCACACTGTCAGGAATCCGGCACCCGTTGCGGAAAACAATCTTGATGGTGTCGCCGACCTCGGCGCGGATCACCGGCCCCAGCAGGCCCAGGTACGCGTCCTGCGGCGGGCGCGGTGCCAGTGTCGTGAAACCGGCGTCGGTGTAACCGCGGTAGAGGCATTTCAGATAATTCATCCCGACCCGACCCGGGCCGGATTCGAGAAAGCTTTTCTCCTGCGGGCTGAAAGGTTGGTTGGTGATGTCGTTGCGGTCGTCCGGGGCATAGTTCCACACGACCTCGTCGGCGCCGATGTAGTAGGTGCGTACGCGCCCGGTCGGGTGGAAGGCCTCTCCGCCGACCTCGTTCCAGTACGACCCGCCCGAAGCAGCCGGCACGTCCGTCCCGGGCATACCTGCCATGTCGTGGGCGTCGGGCGCGCTGTGGGTGCCGGGTGTGTCATGGGCACCGGTCGGCGCGCCCGCCGCAGACCCCGTGGTCACCGCGCCAAGGAGCAGCACCAGCACGCCTGTCGACAGGACGCGTCGTGCATGGCGCCGCGCCCGAGCAGGAGCGCGCAGCCGGACGCCTGGCTCTCCTGGCGGTCTGCCTCCCATACCTGTACGCCTGGCGGCGCGCAATTCGTCAATCACGGAGCGTGACAGTAACTGATTGTGACTGAACGTGCCCAGCAGGAGTCTGCATCATCCGCTTTCACGCCGAAAAATACGTTACGTTCCAATACTGAACGTCACAAATGAAGACTAGAAACGGGAAGGGTGCAGAATCCGAGCAGCCGGTCGGTCAGATGCTCCCAGATGCCGGCCAGGTGGCGCACTGTGGCGACATGCCGTCCGGATCAACAGGTACGACCGTGGTGACCGCTGGTCCCCCGTTCTCGCTCCCTGGTGCATTCTTGTCAGGTCGGTGACGGTGGGATTCCGGGAGTGAGAACGGACAGCGATGAGCATGACCGAGGACGTGGCGGTCGACGGGACCGAGCCGGTGACGTGCGCATACCCGGGATGCCTCCAGCCGCCGAGCGCACCCGCCGGACCGGGACGTCCACCCGCATACTGTGACGATCCCGCCCACAACCGGCTGTCGGCCTATCGCCGCAGGCGGGAGCTTTCCGGGCAGTCCGGGCCGGGGGCGGCAGGGCCGGGGGCGACTGCTGGGAAGGCCGGGTCGGAGCGCACCGCGGGTGGCACGCGCGGGCGGGCCGACGCGCTGGCCGAACAGATCACCACGCTGGCCGGCGGGCTCACCCGCGCGCTGGACGCCTTCGTCCGGGAGATGGCGGCTCTCGGTGACATAGCCGCAACCGAAGCGCACGTGGAAACGGTCGAGGCGGAGGCGGCCGAGCGCGTCGCCGAGGCGATCGCCCGTGCGGTTCGCGCCGAGCAGGCCGCCCGGGAGGCGCAGACCGCCCGGCACGAGGCGGAGGCTGTCGCGGCCGAGGCGGTCATCGCGGTCGACAAGCTGGACGAGCGGATCACCGGCCTGGAAGCCGAACTCGACGCGCAGTCCGAGGCTCAGGCCCAGGTCCAGGCGGCGCTCGAACAGGCCCGCGCTGAGGCCGCCGCCGCATTGGACGCGGCCCGGCGGGACGCCGAAGCACGCCTGGACGCGGTCCGCGCCGAGGCGACCGCGGACATCCGCAAAGCGCACCAGGCCGCGGACACCGCCGTCAGGACCGCGCGTGACGACGCCGCCTCAGCGCTCGCCCAGGCACGGCAGGACGCCACCCAGGCGGTCGCCGCCGCCACCGCCGCCCGCGACTCCGCCCTGGCCCGAGCCGAGGCTCTGGAGCACACCACGGCCCAGGCCAGGGCGGAGGCCGACCGGTTGCGCACCGATCTGGTCCGTCAGCGGGACACCGCGGACGCCGAGATCGCCCGCATCCACGCCGACGCCGACAGGAGGCTCGACGCGGCCCACCGGGCCGCGGACGAACGCCAGGCCGTCCTCGCCGAGGCCAGGGCGGATGCCCGGGCCCGGGCCGAGCGCGCTGAACGCCAGGTCGACGAGCTCGCCTCCGAACTGCGGGTTGCGCGGGCCGAGCTGGTCGCGATGCGAGCGGGTCGCAATGGTGATAGTGCAGACGGTGACGGTACAACCGGCCCAGCGCCGGCGGGCCCGCCGTCAACGGCTTTCGCGTCGACAGACCCCGTGCCCACAGACCCCGTATCAACGGATCCTGTGTCGACAGGCTCCGTGTCGACAGGCTCCGTGTCGACAGG
>NZ_CAAAFT010000261.1:14683-18547 GCF_900634765.1 Candidatus Protofrankia californiensis
TGTCGACAGGCTCCGTGTCGACAGGCTCCGTGTCGACAGGCATGGCGGCATCGGCGGGCCCGGCGTCCGCTCACCCGGCGGGCCCGGCGTCCGCCGCCGTGACATCCGGATGACCGCCGTCGGAACGCCTGATATTCGGACGACTTCGTATCGCCGACGCTTGACCCTGCCAATGACGGTCAGTTACGTTCATGAGCAGGCTGGAAGTGCCGGCTACAGCATCCGCTCACCGGCAGACACCGCCGTCGGCTGGGGGCACCCGGGTGGGGGTTGCGTAATAACCAGGCCGGGGGGTTCGGCCGATAACGGCACACTCACGGGTGCCGACAATGGAGGTATGGGTGCGTAGCGCCAGGTTGGAGCCAGCGGCGGGTGTTGCGGCCGGCCATGTTGCGCAGGCCCGCAACTTCACCGTCCGCCGGTATATCGACACATGCCGCGTGTCGACCACGGCCTGTTGACCGTGATCTGAGTACTCGCT
Organism: Candidatus Protofrankia californiensis; assembly: GCF_900634765.1. Lineage (NCBI taxonomy): Bacteria > Bacillati > Actinomycetota > Actinomycetes > Frankiales > Frankiaceae > Protofrankia > Candidatus Protofrankia californiensis. The sequence goes on from NZ_CAAAFT010000261.1 coordinate 15,165, forward strand.
CGGATATCGCAGTCGCCGGGCGGTCCGTCCGACACCTCTTCGTCAGTAGAACCGGTGATTCGGCGCGCGGCCCCGGACGAGCGGGCCAAGCGCAGTACTCCGCATACCCTACGTGATCTCCATGGCGTCCCCGTGCCCAGGGCACTGATCTACTGACCGGTGGACGCCGGACTGTATCGGCAGGAACGGCACGATGACGATCACCAGCACCGGTATTCCGACGCGGCGCGGCACCCCCTTGTCCAACGGCTTTGTCCTGCGGGGTGTGCACGCGCTCGACGAACACGGTTACTTCGGCGGCCCGGTGGATGTCGCGGTACGAAGTCGGCGGATCACCGATGTCCGTCCGCACCTTCCCCTGGACGCCACCGCGGTCGATGTCGACGCACACGGGCTGTGGCTGATGCCCGGCGTCATCGACTGCCATTCTCACGTCACGCTCTGCACGTATGATCCGCTGGAGCTGATGACGACGCCGCTGTCGGAGCGCTTCTTCCAGACGGCGTCGATGCTGCACCGCACGCTGGCCGCCGGGGTGACATACGTCCGGGACGCCGGGGGGGCGGACGCGGGTGTGCGTGACTCACTGATCGCCGGGCACATTCCCGGGCCACGGCTGGCGGTCTCGGTGGTCGGGCTGACCCGGTCGGAAGGTCACGGCGACGGGGCCCTGCTCGGCCCCGGTCTGGAGGCGCCGGCGGCCGTCACGGCACTGGACTATCCCGGACGGCCCCAGCATGTCGTCCAGGAGCCGGACGGCATGCGCGCAGCTGTCCGCGCGGTTCTGCGCGCGGGCGCCGACTGGGTCAACATCTTTGCCAGTGGCGGCATCATGTCGGTCCGGCCGGGTGAGCCGCTGCCGGAGTTCACCGCTTCTGAGCTTGCTGTGGTGGTCTCGGAGGCAGCCGCCTTCGGACGCGGGGTCATGGCGCACGCGCTGGGGGCGTCCGCCGTCGGTGCGGCGGTGTCGGCCGGCGTCCGCTCGATCGAGCACGGGATCGGCCTCACGGAACGCGAAGCCGCCCTGATGACTCAGCACGGCGTCACGCTCGTCCCCACCCTGTCGCCCTACCACGAACTGGGGCACCTGGCCGACACCGGCCACCTGCCCCAGTGGGCCGCCGACCGCGCTCACGCGACCCAGGCCATGCTGGCCGACACGATCGCCGTGGCCCGTGACGCCGGGGTCAGGATCGCCCTTGGCAGCGACTGCCGTCACCGTGACCGCCACGGCACCAACCTCGCCGAGATCACCCGGTTGCACCGTGACGGACTGTCGGTATCCGATGCCCTGCTCGCGGCGACAGCCAACGGCGCACGGCTGTGCGGTATCTCGGAAAGTGTCGGTCGTATTGCCCCACGCTATGAATTCGACGCCATCCTGCTCGACGAGGATCCGGGTGACCTGTCGCTGTTCGAACGTCCCGATTCGGTGACCGGGGTCTTTCTCGGCGGTGTTCCCGTCGTACCGCATACTCGCCTGCCCGCGGCTATGACCGCGCAGATACGCGATGCTGTTCGGCCGTCTCTGGTATGCGACCCCGCCGGCGACCTGCCCGCAGCGAATCCCGCGGCACCCTGACCCGACCTGCTAACTAACTGGTGCCGGCACCGACCTAACCGCTGCCGGCACCGCACCCGCCAGTGAATCGAGAACAGGAAAAGAACTTCACAAAACTCGCGAATACGTCGATTTTACTTCTCTCCTCGTTTCGTGAATAGCCTGGAAATGGGCCCGTGGCGCGCTGTCCGTCGCGATGCTGATGCGCGTTCGCCGTATAGGGCCTATCGTTGGTCCGAACCCCTCGTGGAACATTCCACGCGAGCGGTTCGAGAGGGATCACCGGATGCGGCGGTCCGCGCCGCGTGGCTGTCAGGAGGGTCATCGTGCAGCACGCCGAGACGATCAGTAACGAAATGCGTAAAGCGATCGACAACTGCATGTCCTGCTCGACCATGTGCGAGGAGACGATTGCCTACTGCATGGACATGCCGGGGACGATGATGGACGCGGCGAACATGCGTGTCCTGATGGACTGCGCGGCCGTCACCAAGGTCTGCGCGGACATGATGTGTCGCATGTCGTCGATGCATCGGGAAATGTGCGGCATGTGCGCACGTATATGTACCATGTGCGCGGAGATGGCCATGAAGATGCCCGGCGACGCCCAGATGATGAAGCTGGCAGAAGCGTGCCGTGCGTGCGCCGCCTCCTGCCAGACGATGGCTGGCGCCACGGTCTGAGCCTGAGTCCGCGCCCTTCGCCTGCTCGGAGAGGGCGAGGCTGTCGGGCCCGGGAACCCATGGCGCCCGGACCCGACAGAAAAACCTGTTCGGGCCCGATCACGTCATCCTCGTTCGTCATCTTCGCCCGTCCCGGCCGGCGTACCGGTCAGCCGGATTTTGTGACGGACACCAACACGGGCGCGGCGGTGTCGACGTCGCCGTGGTGGGTATCTTTTCGGACTTGATAAACCCAGCTCCTGCTGACTTTCACCCCCTGCGCGGCCAGCAGGGCAACGGCCTCGGTGGCGGCGCCTCCGGTCTGTTCGAGTGCACGGACGATGGCGTCCCGTTTTCCGGCTGCATCCAGTGGAGTCAGCGTGGCAGGAAGTGACGCGGACACCTCGGATATCGGGCCGGCCTCGTTGGGGCGCACACCGTCTTCGAGCGCTTTGATGTCCGTCCGTGTGTCCGTGTGGACGCCGTTGTCAACCGTGTCGGTCGTATCGTTGTCGACCGTGCCGATCGTGCCGGCTGGGCCGCTGTCGATCGGACCATTGGCCGGATCACTGTCGACCGGATCGCTGCTGACGGTGTCGCTGCTGACCGGACCGGTGGGGCCCGGAGGAACCGACCCGGCCGCCGGCGCCGCCGGTAACGCGGAGACGGCCGATGATGCCGCCGGCTGTTCGCCGCGCTGAGCCGGAACCGTGATCGCGACGCCTCCGGCCTGCCGGCCGCCCGTCGTGCGGTGGCTGGTGTGGATCTGGCGCATGAGCAGCTCGTAGGAACCGAGCAGCGCCAGCGGCGGCCAGCCGGCGATGATCCGGGCAGCCAGAGTGGCCTCGGCGTGCATGACGTTCGCCGCCAATGACGCGCACGCGCCCAACGTCAGCAGCGTGTAGGACAGCCAGGAGCGGGGTCGCCCGGCGCGCCGGTCACGCAGCATCGTCATGGACGCGGCAACGATCAAGCCGTCGACGCTGAACGGGATGACCGTCGCGGCGATACGATCTTCTCCCTGCTCGAGGGCTACTCCCCGCATATGCCGGTAGGAGACGAAAGCGGCCACCGCCGCGACCGCGACCACCGCGACGATGGTGGTCGCCTGGATGGCCCGCTCAGCCCGTGGCCCGGTTCCGCCTGGCCCGGTTCCGCCT
>NZ_CAAAFT010000261.1:18572-19314 GCF_900634765.1 Candidatus Protofrankia californiensis
GCTCAGCCCGTGGCCCGGTTCCGCCTGGCCCGGTTCCGCCTGGTTCGGGTTCGCTCGGCCCGGGTTGACCGCCGGGCGGCACGGATCCGCTGTCGACCATCGCGGCAGGTCCTTCCTGGAGGGCCAAAGGCAGCGCGATCATGTTCTTTTCGCGCTGCCGGAGGCCCAAGTCCTTGGGCTGGAGGGCCAACGGCCGCGCGATCATGGTTCTTCTCGCGCCCGGGCTCCGGAAGCCGATCTGACAGGTCCGGGAGGCCAGGTCCCCCTGCTGACGGGTTAGTGCGGCTTCTACCGTTTACCAGTCATCCTGACGCCTGTCTGCCCGTCCGGGTTGCCCACCCACGGGGGATGTCTCATCGCGACCGACCAGCGCTGATCCGGTGATCGGGCTGGTTACCGGTCGGGTACGTGCGATCGCGGTCCGGCCACCGGAGCTGCCACAAGGACGGGGCCGAGGCGGTCAGTCAGGTGGGCAGGTAGCCGGGCAGTCCACCCCGCTCGTGCGGGCGGCGTAACACCACACGCCGGGATCCGTCCGGGAACAGGAGCAGCCGCTCGAGCTCCCAGTCACCGAACTCGGCGTGCAGGGTGAGCACTGCCAGCGCCTGCAGGCGGTCCGTTCCAGGCGGTAGGTACAACCGCTGATACTCCACGTCCATGACGCCACCGTAACGACGAGGTGGACTGGCGGTGTGACGAACCCGTAAGAGTGCCCGGGGACAGGGGCAGAGCCTCTTTCCAG
>NZ_CAAAFT010000261.1:19930-20409 GCF_900634765.1 Candidatus Protofrankia californiensis
GGTAGTGAGGGCTACGGTACGTAGAGGCCGAGGAAGGCCAGGGAGGCGTACACCACCATCATCGCGGCGCATGCCGTCAACACAATGCGGAACACTTCGTCACGCAGGGTCACAGCGGCCGCGACGAGCAGGAACGGGAACGCGCCGTAGGCGTATCGTTCACTGGAGTCCAGGTTGCTGCCGGTGAGTACCGCGGCGACAGTCAGCGCGGCCCACGCCGGGTAGGAAGCCGGGAGTGTCCGTATCATGACCACGAGCAGCGCGATGACAAGCATCAGCCACGGAACGTGTAGGGCGGTGCCTACCTCGCCGTGGCTGATGCCCCGGGCCGCATTCCAGATCACCTCTGCGGGGTTCGAGGAGCTGCCGTGCAGCGACTGCTGTCGCTGCAGCCGGATCGGCGCAAGTGCGTCCCCGTAGGCGATCCGGGCCCACAGCAGGTACCCGCCCAGACCCGCGGCCGGCGCCACAACGGCCAC
>NZ_CAAAFT010000261.1:20622-21451 GCF_900634765.1 Candidatus Protofrankia californiensis
GGCCACCGCGCGGCGCAGCCGGTCGGTGGCGCCGGCCGCTGTGATCCCGCGGGCCGCTTCGAGGGCCACCGGGGCGATCAGCAGGATGCCCACGGGCCGGCACAACCCGGCGAACAGCCCACAGGCGGCGGCGAGTTCCCATCGCCGGGTACGGATCCCGGCGAACACACCGACGGCCAGCAGCCCCCACAACGCCTCGGTGTAGCCCATGACCAGCACGAACGCGGGCGGAGCCAGCGAGGCCAGCCAGATCACACGGGAAACCGCCGCGGGGTCGAAGCCCTCGTGACGAGCCAGCCGGGCAAGCGCCGTCACAAAGGCGAACGCGATCAGGTTCACCAGCACGACCAGGGCGACACCGGTGCCGGTGTGCCCGCCGAGCCCGGGCAGCACCGTGACGGCGCGCACGAGCAGCGGCAACAGGGGAAAGAACCGCAGGCTCTGCTCGCCGGACCCGGCGTATCCGTGCTCGGCGATACCCGAGTACCAGCCCGCGTCCCAGCCGAGCAGGCCGGTCAGCGTCAGCCCCATGCCGGTGTCCGCGCCGCTGCCGCTGCCCATGCCGGTGCCGCTGGCGGGACGGGCACCGTCCAGTTGTCCGCTGACGTAGTGGGCCAGCGCGTACGCGGCGCCTGTCACGATGCGTGCGGCCAGCCAGGCGAGGGCGACCTCACGCAGAGGCAGCTCATGCCAGCCATGCCAGCCGTGCCACCGGTGCCACCGGTGTCTGATCGTGGCGAGCCGGGGAGCCCGGCCGGGTGGGCGCTCGGGCAGGACGGCGGCCTCCCGCCGGGACGCCGTGAGCGTACGGTGAGCAATCGTCAACGTA
>NZ_CAAAFT010000261.1:21476-22413 GCF_900634765.1 Candidatus Protofrankia californiensis
AGCGTACGGTGAGCAATCGTCAACGTACGGAGGGAGGCCGCCGATCCACGCGATCGAAGATCCACTGGAGAGCCCTGAACCCTAGGGCTGGAAGCGCAACAGGGCGAAGTTCTCCCATACGTCGGCTGACAGGCCTTGCTTCATGACCTCGTCGGCCCGTGGACGCTGGTCGACAAGCCGTCCGCGTACCTGGGTGCACAGGGTCTCGTAGGTACGGTACGAACCCGACCCGGCGAGGAAGACGTTGTTGCCCGGACCCGCCTCCGCCAGCGCCCGGTCCGCGATGATCACACCGTTGGCGTTGGTGTTACGGTCCTCGTAGTCGGTCCAGTCGACCCGGTCGGGTGGCGCGTAGGTCGGGACGACATACACGTGCATCCATGCGGGGACAGTGCGTGCCAGCCCTGGGCCGAGCTGGTCCGGGCAGACCAGCAGCACGTCGCCGGGATGCCCGAGGCGTTCGAGTACGCTCGCGGTCCCGCTGGCCTGGGTACGGGTGCGGGACAGGTCGGTGTAGCCACCGACGAGTCCCAGCAGCGCGCACGCCAGGACGATTCCCCGGAACATCCGGCTGTCGACGATGACGGTCAGCCCAAGACCGATCACCAGAAGGAACGGGACGAACGCCGTGGCGGTATAGCGATCGGCCCAGGCGTTGCCCACCACCTTGCCCGCGGCAACGGCCACCACAAGGGTGACGGTGGCCAGGAAGAACAGCGTCCGCCCCGGTTCGAGGCCCTTCAGGTCGATCATCACATACCGGCCGTCGATCGCCCGGCCCGCCATCCCGGCCGCGGCGAGCCCGGTGACGAGGAACAGCAGCGTCCTCCCGCCGGTGGTGGGACCGCCCGCCCACTGCCCGTAGGCGTGCGCGATCGCCGCGAACGTGGCCGGCTCTCCCCACGGCGTCCCGGTGTGCGCCAACTGGTAGAAGAAG
>NZ_CAAAFT010000261.1:22952-27189 GCF_900634765.1 Candidatus Protofrankia californiensis
ATGCCACCTAGACCCGCCAGCGGTGCCTGCCTGCCCCATCCCGGCCGCGGTCGCAGCACGATCAGAAACAGCCACCCCGCCACCGTGAACAGCAGGTAGAAGCACCAGTAGTGGGTCAGCGCCAGCATGCCGGCGCACAGCGCCAACGCCACGACCGAACCTGCCGACCGCCGGCGCAGCGTACTCTCCAGCGCCAGTCCGCCGGCTGCGGTCAGGAACACCACCAGGCTGTACATCCGGGTCTCGGTCGCGAAGTACAGCGCGAACGGCGAGGTGAGGTACAGCACCACCGCCACCTGCGCGGCGCGTGCGCCGACCACCCGCCGGGCCAGCAGGTACAGCGGCGCGGCGGCGGCCAGGTTCACCAACGCCGACAGGGCCCGCACCGCGGACGTGCCGGTTCCGAACAGCTCGATCCAACCGTGCAACAGCAGGTAGTACAGCGGTGGTGAGCCATCCTGGCGAAGCCCGTCGAACAGCGTCGTGCCCGGCCCGGTCAACGGAAGCCGCGCAATTGCCACGCTCTGGGCCTCGTCCAGCCACAACGCCTGGCGGGCGGAAAAACGTACCGCCACTGCCCCGACAACAACAACGAACAGTGCTGCCTTGAAGAGGAGAACCGCCCGGTCAGGGCGGTTCAGGCCCGCTCCGGCCGGATCGGGGATGTTCTCCACCGGCCGAACCGCGACGTCGGTCACGGTCAGATCCTCCAGTCCCGCCGACTCAGGTTAACGCGATGTCTTGCTGGTGTAACCGGGGGAGACTTCCTCGTGGTAGTCCTCCTCGACGTTGACGCTCCACACGTCGTGGTTGGCACCGTCCACCATGTTCTGCACACTCAGCAGAGCGGTGTACATCGAGTGGTCCTGGTTGTTGTAACGGTGCATGCCGTTGCGGCCGACCGGGTGAACGTTCGGTGCGGCTTCGGCAAGCCATCCGCGCATGATTTCCACGTTCTTCTTGTAGTCCGCGTCGTAGAACGGGTAGGCCTTCGGCATGCGCACCACGAAACCGCGCTCCACCTGGTCCACCGGAACGAGACCCAGGGCGGCGAGTTCCTTGGATGCGAGTGCGATCAGGTCGTCGTCGGGCATCGACCAGGTCTCGTCACCCTCGAAGACGAAGTACTCCATCCCGAGGCAGGTACGTCCCTCTTTCACGAGGAACGGCGACCACGACGCGAAGTTCTGGATGCGCCCGACCAGCAGTTCGGGGGAATGGATGTAAATCCAGTTGTCCGGGAAGCCTGCGGATTCGGGCACCACGAGCGCGACGGTGAGGAAGTCCCGGTAGCGCAGCGCGTTTGCGGCCGCCAGGACGTGGGCCGGGGCCGGGGGATCCATCGTACGTATCAGAGAGGAGAACGACATCGACGACACGATCTCGTCCGCGTCGTAGTGGTGCTCGCTGCCGATGTCGGTCCGGGACGCCTCCGGCGCGCCCGCGGCCGGACCGTACCCACCGGTGACCACCGTGGTCACCCCGGTGGCCCGGCCGTCCTCATGGTGGATCGTGCGGACCTTCTCCTCAAAGACGATCTTTCCGCCACGTTCGGTGATCTTGTTTGCGGCGGTCTCCCACATCATTCCGGGCCCGTGCTTCGGGTACTGGAATTCCTCGATGAGAGAGGCGATGTCCTTCTGGTTCCGCCTCGGCATGACCGCGTTCACAATGGCGTTGAACAGCGAGAGGTTCTTGATGCGCTGCGCGGCCCAGTCAGCCTCGATCGTGCTGGCCGGCACCCCCCACACCTTCTCGGTGTAGGTCTTGAAGAAGATCCGGTAGAGGCGCCAGCCGAAACGGGACGCAACCCAGCCCTCGAATTTCGTCTGGTCCTTCGGCGGGCGGACCCTCGCCCAGAAATAGGAGAAGATGCAGCGCGCGGCCTCGAGGACACCCAGGCCGCGCAGGGCGTTGCCGGCGCGCAGCGGATAATCGAACAGCTTTCCGCTGTACATGATGCGGCTCGACCGCGGGCGCATCAAGAAATCCTCGTCGGGCAGAATCTCGTGCCAGAGCGCCTCGACCTCGGGCACCTTGGTGAAGAAGCGGTGCCCGCCGATGTCGAACCGCCAGCCTTCACGCTGCGCGGTGCGGCTGATACCCCCCACTACCGAGTCACCCTCGAGGACCGTCACGGGTACGTCCCGTTTCACCAGCTCCCAGCCAGCTGTAAGACCTGCCGGTCCAGCTCCGATAACGACGACCTCGGGCTTTTCGGCCACTGTGCCTGACCTCTCCTCAACTTCGCACGCGATGGTCATCCGCGCGACACACCAAGAAGCCGGTGGACAATAATCCGGCCCTGCTTCTCAGTCTGGCATGACCCGGACGGGCGCCTGTCCGCGACCCCTGGCGGCTGCGACAACACGACCCCGGCGAACGGGTTCGGCTCCGCCCGGCGGCCGCCCACGCGCACTCTGGCATGGTGCACGTCATGGCAGTGCCCCTACCCGCCAGGGCGAAAAATCCGGCCACCACACCCGGGCGGGTGTCCCCGGGCCACCCGGATCGGGGGACAGCGGCCCTGCTGCTGGTCGGCTGGAGCGCCGTCGCGGTGGGCATCGGCGCGGGCGACGGGCGAGGCCCCTGGCCGCTGGTTTTCGTGCTCGCCGGCTGGATCGCCGTACTGCTGGCGGCGGCCGGCCTCGCCGACCGATTGCGGCGGCGTGCGTGGCACTGGCATGGCGCCGCATGGACGGGGCTGGCCGGGGTGCTCACGGTCGGTGTGGCGCTGCGGCCCCGCTACTACGCGGCCGGGAGGTGGGCGGACGTCTCCGACGCGCTCGGGGTGGCCGCCGGGCTGCTCACCGCAGGCTCGCTCCTGCTGCGGGCACATCCCTCGACACCGACGAGCCCTTCGACACCGACGAGCCGCCGGAGGGCAGCCCGCCGGCTCGCCTCGCCGGCATGCTTCTGGCCGGTGGTCGGCCTGGTCGTGGGCGCCGGCGTCGCGATGATCCTCGCCTCGCCGGCGCCCCGGATCGACGTCTTCCACCTGCTGCAGGTCTCCGGACGCGGCCTGCTCGACGGCGCGGACATGTACCGGCAGCAGTGGGCGCCCAGCCGCGCCGAGTACCCGGTTTACGGGCTGTTCGACGTCTACCCCTACCTGCCCGGCACGACGCTGCTGCTCGCACCGTTCCGGTTGCTGCTCGGGGACGTCCGTTACGGCCTGTTGTTCGCGCTCGTGCTCGCCGCCGTCGCGATCCGCCGGATCGCCGGTGCGATAGCCCCCGACGGGGACGGGGACGCGGAGACCGACGTCCCGGCGGCGCTGCCACTGGTGGTGCTGGTCTTCCCCGGGTCCATGTACGCGCTGCAGCAGTCCTGGACCGAACCGCTGCTCGTCGCCTGTCTGGCCGGGATGGTGTGGGCGGTGCGCGCGGGCCGGACGGGCTGGGCGGTCGCCGCGTTCGCCCTCGCCCTCGCCAGCAAGCAGCATCTGGCGCTGCTGGTTCCGGTCGCGGCGGTGTGGCCGGCATTCGGGCCGAGGCGGGTGCTCGTGGCGGTCGCAGCCGCGGCGGCGCTGGTCGCGCCCTGGGTGCTGGCCGGGCCGGCGGACTTCTGGGCGGACGCGGTGATGACCAACCTGCGTTACCCCGTCCGGGGTGACTCGCTGTCCATACCCGGCGTGCTGGTCCACGCCGGTGTCAGGACCGGATTCGTCCCGATGCTCCTCGCGCTGGCAGGCGCCTACTGGCTGGCCTGGCGGGCGCGCTCGGACGCGGCCGGGTTCTGCATGGGCGCCGCCGTGGTGCTGCTGACCCTCGACGTCATGAACAAACAGTCGTACTTCAACCACTACACGCTACCGATGGCGCTCCTGGTGATGACGCTGAGCCTGCATGCCGTCGATCGGCCCCCAGGGGATACAGGAATACAGAGTCGATCAGCGCAGAGTTGAGAACCGTTCGAGCGAGGCACCCTCGTAGACCATGCGGCGGTCAACCTGGAAGGTGCGGTCGCGCAGGGCGGCCAGCTGGTCCGAGACGACCGCGCAGGCTCCTTCCAGGGTCTTGTAGCCGTCCGCCCGGACCAGGAACACCGCATGGCCGGGTCCGGCCATGGTGTTCACCCGGGCGGCGAAGTCCGCGCCGCTGGCCCGTCGCATCCGGACCGCGTAGTCGACCCAGTCGACCAGCGCCGGCCCGCTGGTGTCGGCGTAGACGATCTGCCTGACGTCGAGGTCACCGCGGCGCTCGATGGCCCGGTACACCGCCGGACCCAACTGGTC
>NZ_CAAAFT010000261.1:27214-29698 GCF_900634765.1 Candidatus Protofrankia californiensis
GGTCGGGGCAGTAGGCGACCACGTCACCCGGCCGGGCCAGCGCCGAGATCCGGTTCGCGATCTCGGCGGCCTGGGTGCGTTCCTGCCGGGTCATGTGCCAACCACCGAACAGTCCGGTCACGCAGACGATGACCAGGATCGTGGCGCGTACCCGTCCGGGCAGGAGACCGATGCCGAGCGCGGCGAGCAGCAGGAAGGCCGGCAGCGAGATCCCGGTGTAGCGCTCCGTATAGGCGCTACCGCCTGTGGTGTTGACCAGATAGGCGAGGGCGAGTGGGACGAGCCACAATGCGGCCAGATAGCGTCCTGGCACACGCCCGGTCGGGACGATGTGCAACCCGTCGTCCTGAGGTCTCCCGGTAAGGCCGAGCAGTGCCGCACCGAGCAGCACCACCCCGAGCAGCGCGCCGGTCGAGGTGGGACCGGCCCAGTCGAACACCGTGTCCAGCAGGATCTGCGCCTGCACCCGGGCCGCCCACGGCGTGCCCGTGTGCAACATCTGGAACAGGAAGGACGGCATCCACGGCGCGAACACCACCGCTGAGGCGAGCATCGCCACCAGGGCCGACAGCGCCGAGCGGCGGTAGTTCACCCTGCGCAGCGCCTGCACCGCAAGGAACACCGCAACCGTGGTGAGCAGCAGGAACGTCCAGTAGTGGGTGTAGACCAGCGCCGAGGTGGCCGCGGTCAGCACCACCAGCCGGCGGCGGGTCGGCTGCTCCAACGCCCGCACCAGGGCCAACCCGAACAGCAGAACCAGCAGGACGACCAGCGAGTACATCCTGGTCTCGCTGCCGTAGCGGATCGCATAGGGCGAACAGGCGAACAGCAGCAGGGCCGCGATGCCCGCCCGCCGCGGGGTGTTGGCGTCACCGCTGCCGAACATCGCAGCCACCCGCCCGACCCGGCGACCGGCGACCCAGGCGACCGGCAGGGTGACCAGCGACAGGATGCCCGACAGCGCGCGGACGGCAACGTCACCGGTCCCGAACATCATGATCCACACGTGCAGCGAGAGGTAGTACAACGGCGGTGAGCCGTCACGCCGCAGTGCGTCGAGCAGTCCGCCGACCGGTCTGCGGGCGATCTCCACCGTCAGCGACTCGTCCAGCCACAGGTGACTCGGGGTCGCGAAGCGCAGGAAGGCCCCGGTCACGATCGCGGCGACGGTGGCGACGAGCAGCAGCCGGCGCACCCAGCGCTCCTCGTGCACCGCCCACCCGCGGGCGGCCGGACGCCGCCCGACTCCGCTGGAATCGGCCGCCTGCGGGGTGCGTGCCGCATCCGGGGAGGGTGCCATCGCTGGAGCCACATCCGGTACCACAATTGGTACCACAATTGGTACCACAGCCGGCGCCGGCGCCGTTGGTGCGACGGACACCGCCGTCGGTGCGAGGGACACCGCACCCGATGCGGGCAGATCCACCACCGGGCTCCCGGAAAAGTCGGCACTCACCAGCGAGACGGTACTCACAGTGCCAGCCTGCCGATCGTCGGTGTCGGCCGGTCGACGTCCCGCGCCCCTTTCCGGGGCGGGGGAAAGTTCGGATGGGCCCATGGTCCGGGCTATCGTCCTTCCTCGTCGGCCGCCTCAGGCTGGATCTCCTGGGCGAGCAGGGCCGGCAGCAGTGTGCAGCGCTGCCGACCACCGGACTGGTGCACCGCGGCCCGCAGTCCCGGGCCGTTCACGGACACCACCGACAGATGCCGCTGCGCCCGGGTCAACGCGGTGTAGATCAGGGGACGGGTCAGCATCCGGCCCGCCTCCGGGGGGAATACGGCCACCACCGCCGGCCACTCGCTGCCCTGGGCACGGTGGACCGTGACCGCCCAGCCGTGTCGCAGATCCCCGACAGCCCCACCGGGGACTTCCACGTCCCCACCGGGAAACGCCACCGTGAGAGCGCCCTTGTCACCGGCAGCGGTCACCACGCCGATCTCGCCGTTGGCGAACCCGTCGTCGAGATGGTTCGCGGTGGCCACGACCCGGTCCCCGACGTCGAACCCGCCGTTGCTCCCGCCCCCGGGGTTGAGCACCTGCTTGAGCGCGGCGTTCAGCGCCTCCGTCCCCGCGGGGCCGCCGTGGACGGGAGTCACCACCTGGACGTCCGCGACAGGTATGCCCAGCGCCCGCGGGATGGAGTCGGTGACAAGCTGGACGACCCGGTGCGCCGCCTCGCCCGCGCCGCGGGTGGGTACCACCACCACCTCGCGGTCCGGTCCGGACGGAGGCGCGGGCAGCTCACCGGCGCGGACGGCCATCGCCAGCGTCGCGATCCCCCCGCCCTCAGACTGCCGGTAGAGGCGTTGCAGCTCGGTCACGGGCGCCACCCCGGCCGCGAGCAGGTCCGCCAGCACCCGGCCCGGGCCGATGCTGGGCAGCTGTGCCGGATCCCCGACGAGCAGCAGATGGGTGCCGTCCGCGCAGGCGTCGAGCAGGGCCGCGGCGAGCTCGGCGTCCAGCATGGACACCTCGTCGACCAC
>NZ_CAAAFT010000261.1:30171-33195 GCF_900634765.1 Candidatus Protofrankia californiensis
GACATCCCCTGCGCCTGTAGCAGCCGGTGCAGTGTGCTCGCCGGCCACCCGCACAGCTCCTCCAGGCGTTTGGCGGCCCGACCGGTCGGAGCCGCCAGAGCCACCTGCGCGCCGGCGGCGCGGGCCAGACGCACGACCGCGGCGACTGTTCGGCTTTTGCCCGTTCCCGGCCCGCCGGTGAGCACGCTCACACCGACGTCGAGGGCGGTGCGGGCGGCATGCAGCTGGGTCTCGTCCAGACCGGCCAGGACCGCGGCGACGTCCTCGTCCTCCGCTTCCTCGGCGGCGGCGACGGGTTCAGGGTCCGCGGGCTCCCCGGGGTCGTCCTCAGGGTCTTCGCCGTCGAAGTCGTCGAACATGTCAGGAAGATCGTCGTTTTCGGTCGCGGCCGTCGGACGTGCCGGTGCGGCAGGCGTCCTGGGCCGTACGGACCCGGGACGCAGCGGCTCGGCAATGGCCAGCAGCCGCGCGACCCCTTCGGCCAGGGCCTGTTCCGCCGTGACGTACCGCTCGAGCGCGACCAGCCCGTCGGTGACGACCATCCGGCCTTCCTCGACCGCGGTACCCAGCGCCGCCGCCGGGTCCACGACCCCGTCGCGGGCGGCGGCCCGCAGGAGCGTGTCCACCGGCGCCGCGGTATCCCCGGACCGCAACGCGGCGCGGCGCAGCAGGTGCGCGACCACCGCGGGGCCGCGCCGGCCGTCGTCGCGGCCCGCACCCATCGCGCGGGCCAGCCGGTCGGCCTGGGCGAGTTCCGCCTCGCCCGCGGCGAGCAGCGCCCACGGATCGGCGCGCAGGGCGTCGGCCACACCCGGCCCGAGCTCGTCGACCAACCTGCGGATCAGGCGGACCGGCAGATCGGCCAGGACCAGCAACTCGGCCGCGGCATAAGCGTTCCCGGCGGCGGAAAAGGAATCCGCCAACCGCCGGGCCCGGGCGGGGGAGACACCCGGGACGGTCGCCAGCCGGGTCGCGTCGACGTCGGAGGGCGTGCGGATCCCGGCTTCGGGCAGGCGCGCCGCGGTCGTCCGGCCGAGCCCCGGCCACAGCCCCGCCGCGCAAAAGGCACCGAACACCACGGCCGGGTCGACGGCCGGGTCGACCGTTGGCACCCCGTCCCTGGTCAGGTTGGGCAGTGCGTCGGTGGAGATGGTCTCGGCCGGCATGCCGGCAGTTTAGAGCGACCGGCAGGCATGTTGTTCCACGCCGAATCCGGAGTGCCGCCGATAGTGACTGACGGTGATATTTGGTGATGTCCTGGTCGTCCCCGTCCTCGTCCCGGCGTTGACGCAACGCTCGACGAACGGCCGACGGAACAGCAGCGGCGGTGTTGACGAGCCTCGAACGAAGCTCTCGGAGAGTGGACCGCTAAGGTCGATGCGACTCGTCGGACTCCATCCATTGAAGTCCGAGGCAAATGAGTGCAGAGCGCAAGGCTGGCTACCCTGAGCAGGTCTCGTGGCGGCGGTCTGTATCCCGATCATCGGCGCCGGTCTCATCGTGCCGATGGCGGTGATGACAACCATGTCCGGCGTTAACCATGCGGCGCCACGTACAGAAGGGACTGGCATTGAATGCCCTGGAAGCAGTCGTGCTGGGCACCGTTGGTGTGACAGCAGGCGCGGCAGCCGGCGTCCGGCAGGCCCGGTGACCACCGTCCTGCTCGTACGCCACGGGCTGACCGCGGTGACCGGCTCCATCCTCCTCGGCTGGACGCCGGGAGTCGGTCTGGATGACAGAGGCCGAGCTCAGGCTCAGGCGTTGGCCCAGCGTCTGGCGTCCATCCCGCTCACCGTCATTGTCTCAAGTCCCCTGCAACGCTGCCGCGAGACCGCCGAGGCGATCGCTTCGCACCAGGGCGAGCGGGTCGATGACGCCGAGCAAGTCGGGCGCATCCCCGGTGTCGTGCCGGTTTCCGCTGCCGAGGGAAGGGATGCCGTCGCCATCGATGACCGGCTGGGGGAGTGCCACTACGGCGACTGGACCGGTCAGGAGATGAAGGCGCTGACCGCCGACCCGCTGTGGCGGACCGTCCAGGAACACCCCAGCGCGGTGGTCTTCCCCGGCCCCGAGGGGGAGGCCCTGCGCGACACCCAGTACCGGGCCGTTGCGGCGGTGCGGGACTGGAACGCCCGGCTGGGACCGGACGCGGTCTGGTTGGCCTGCTCCCACGGCGATGTCATCAAGGCGATCGTCGCGGACGCCATGGGCATGCACCTCGACCTGTTCCAGCGAATTTCGGTGGATCCCTGTTCACTCACCGTCATCCGTTACACCGAACGGCGACCGTTCGTGATCCGGGTGAACGACCGGGGCGGTGCCGTCGCAGACCTGCTACCAGCACCGCGGACGCCCGCCGCCGACGACGGTGACGCCATCGTCGGCGGCGGGTCATAGCCAAGGGTGATTGTGCTCTCCTCTAGCGGCGCATCAACAATGATCGGCCGCCTTTGGTCGGAGAGGCTGCTTTTGGCCGGAGAGGGAGGGACGGGTGCACGTACGGGCAGCCAGACTTAGGGGCGTGAGTGAGCACGCTTCCAACGTCACGCCGCCCGGACGTCCGGCACTCGACCCAGCCGACGCCGGAGGTCTCGACGCGTCCGACGCTCTCACACTGCTCGGTGACGGTGAGATCACCGTCACCGGACGCCTGGTAGAGGCCAGCAACGCGACCCTGTACTGCGAGATCAGCCTGGACGGTGTCAGCGGCCGGTGCGTCTACAAGCCGGTTCGCGGCGAGCGTGCGTTGTGGGACTTCCCCGACGGAACGCTGGCCGGCCGCGAACGCGCGGCCTACCTGGTCTCCGAGGAGACCGGCGTGGGGATCGTGCCGCCGACGGTGCTGCGGGGCGGCCCTTTCGGCGTGGGCATGGTCCAGCTGTGGATCGACGTCGACGAGACCGTCGACCTGTTCGCCCTCACCCGCTCCGACGATCCTCAGTTGCGGACGATCGCCCTGTTCGACGCCGTGGTCAACAATGCCGACCGCAAAGGTGGTCACCTGCTGCCCGCCCCGTCCGGGCG
>NZ_CAAAFT010000261.1:33447-38922 GCF_900634765.1 Candidatus Protofrankia californiensis
CGTCGAGAACAAACTGCGGACAGTGCTGTGGACGTGGCGGGGGCAGCGTCTGCACGCCGACGAGGTGGAACTGCTGACGTGCCTGCGGGAGGCACTCGATGGCTCTCTCGCGGGGACGCTCGCCGGCCTTCTCACCGACGCGGAGATCAACGGTTTGCGGGCCCGGGTAGTCCGACTGTTGACCGAATGCCGCTTTCCGACACCTTCCGGTGACTGGCCCGCAATCCCCTGGCCACCCTTCTGAACAACAGGGCAGGCGCAGGAGTCCAGCAGATCGTCGCGAAGCGACTCCGCGTTCCAATCCTTTTTCTTGCCGATCATCGCCAGATGATCGGCAAGCCACGAACGGTGGCCAGCCCTCGAGCCAGGGGTCCCCCGATCGTCGCGAAGCGACTATCGGGGGAAAGGCATGTTCCGTCCGCGGACACAGCTACGCTGACTGCATGCAATCCTGGCCGGCTCCCACCCGCTCCCGGCTGCCTGGCCGGGGATTACCCCTTCGGGTTTCCGACACGGCCACCCGTTCGGTGCGCCCGCTCGCCGCGGGGCAGACAGTCCGAATGTACGTCTGCGGGATCACCCCGTATGATGCCACGCATCTTGGGCATGCGTTCACCTATCTCACCTACGACTTGGCGCACCGGGTCCTGCTGGATGCCGGGCACGACGTCGTCTACGTCCAGAACGTCACCGACGTCGACGACCCGTTGTTCGAGCGTGCCCGGCGGGACGGCCTGGACTGGCGGGAGATTGCCCGCAGCCAGACCGACCTGTTCCGCGCTGACATGGCCGCGTTACGCATCCTGCCTCCAGCGGTGTACGCCGGAGCGGTCGAGTCGATTCCGCTCGTCATCGAGATGATCGAGCAGCTGCGCGCCCGCGGCGCCGCCTATCAGGTCGAGCAGGACATCTATTTCCCAATCGGCGCGGCTCCCCGGTTCGGTGAGGTCTCCCATCTCAGCCATGCCGAAATGGTCACCCGGGCCGCGGGTGGCGGCGGTGATCCGCAGCGCCTCGGCAAGAAGGACCCGCTCGACCCTCTGCTGTGGCGCGCGGAACGTGCCGGGGAACCGGCATGGCCTTCTCCGTTCGGACCGGGTCGGCCAGGCTGGCACATCGAATGCGCTGCTATCGCCCTGGCTCATTTGGGCGACAGCATCGACATTCAGGGCGGCGGCACCGACCTCGTGTTTCCCCACCACGAGTGTGGCGTTGCCCACGCAGAGGTCGCCAGCGGCGTGTGGCCGTTCGCCCGTGCCTATGTGCATACCGCCATGGTTTCCCTCGACGGCCACAAGATGTCGAAGTCGAGGGGGAACCTGGAGTTCGTCTCCCGTCTGTTGCGCGGCGGCATCCAACCGGCGGCAATCCGGCTCGCCCTGCTCGACCATCATTACACTGTGGGCTGGGAATGGACACCAGCTGTGATTGACACCGCCGGTGAACGGCTGGCCCGTTGGCAGGCGGCAACCGCCCGTGAGCGGGGTCCGGACGCCCGGCCGCTGCTCGACGATGTCCGCCGGCACCTTGCGGACAATCTCGACGCCCCGGGCGCTGTCGCCGCGGTCGACCGCTGGGCGACCACGGCTGTGACCGTGGGCGGTCAGGACCCCGATGCCCCCGGATTGGCGCGTGCCATCATCGACTCGCTACTTGGGATAGACCTTGATCCCGTCGTGCCCTGATCCTGTTGTGCCTGGAGGATGTTCAGTTTGATGGGCGCCCACTACCAGCGGGCAGACGCTGGAACCTACAGCGAACGACCGACGTTCAGTGAACGGCCGACGTTCGACGAGGTGGCGCGTGGTTACGACCCCCAGCAGGTCGAGGAGTATCTGGACGCGCTGTGGCGGTACGCAAGCCAGGTCACGGTGCGAGCGGCCGCCGCCGAGGCGGCGTTGGAAAGCGAACGCCACCGCCAGGACGCCGAGTCGCACCTGCCCACCAGGTCATCCGCGCAGGCAGGTGGACGGATCGGCATCATGTTGGCGATTGCGCAGCAGGAGGCCGACGAGATCGTCGCGGGTGCCCGCAGCATTGCCGAGCGGGCCCTGGAGGAGGTGATCGAAGACTCCGCCGCCAACCATCCCATCGTGCGCAAGGCGCGCGAGCAGGCCGACAAGCTGCTCTTCGACGCGATCGAGCAGTCCCGACTGGATGCGGCGCAGCGCCACGCCGACATCGAGACGCAGATCGCGCAGCTGTCCGGCAGCTTGGAGACGTTGCGTCACCAGCAGGGCGAGGTGCTCGGTGCGTTGCTGCGGCTGCGGAGCCTGATGAACACCGAGGAGATCGACCGGGCCGTCACGGAACTGGCCCGAGCCGGCACCGCGACCGGCACCGGGGATGCCGAGGAGCACGAGCGGACCGCGGCATACCGCCCGCAGGCATCCACACCTGTGCAGACGGCGGCAGAAGCCGACCAGGGCGTCGCCGACGCCAGCTTCTTCTCCCGGCCGGCGAAGATGGCCGGGAGCCCGCCACGTTATCGTGACGACGAGGACATCATCGACGCCGAGGTCGTCGAGGAATAGCAGCTGTCGAGGAGCGGTGCGATGTGGAGGTCCCCGTGTCGCGCCCAGGACGCCACACGGGGATCATGTGATCACTGCCCGCGGCGGCGCAGGTAGCGTTCGAATTCGCGGGCGATCGCGTCCCCGCTGGCTTCCGGCAGCTCGGTTTCCGGTTCCCTCGACTCCAGCGCACGGACGTACTCGGCGACCTCCGTGTCACCGGCGGCGAGTTCGTCCACCTGGCGTTCCCAGGCCCGGGCCCGCTCGGCCAGGTCACCAAGGGGAATCTCGATGTCCAGCAGATCCTCGACCCGCCGCAGCAACGCCAGCGTCGCCTTCGGACAGGGCGGGTTGGCCACATAGTGGGGGACGGCCGCCCAGAAGGACACCGACGCGAGCCCGGCGCGGGAGCACGCGTCCGCGAACACCCCGACGATGCCGGTCGGACCCTCGTACTTCGACGGGTCCAGGCGGAAGCGGGCGGCACTGGCGGCATCCCCGGCAGTGCCGCTGATCGGCACTGGCCGGGTGTGCGGCGAGTCCGCGAGCAGGGCGCCGAGGCTGACCACCGTGTCACTGCCGAGGGCGTGCACGGCTTCGATCAGTTCGTCGGTGAAGCCACGCCAGCGCATGTTCGGCTCGAGACCGCGGATGAGAACCAGGTCGTTCTCGCCGTTCGCCGGATGCGCCACCGACAGCCGGGTCGTCGGCCAGGCGATCTTACGAGCGCTGTCGGTTCCACTCACCGTCGGCCGGTTCACCTGGAAGTCGTAGTAGTCGTCCGGATCGATGGCACCGATGACCTTTGCCTCGAACATCGACTCCAGATGCTCGACAGCCGCGGACGACGCGTCCGCGGCATCGTTCCAGCCTTCGAAGGCAGCCACTACGATCGGCGACCGTAGCTGACCGACATCGGAGAACTCGATCACCTGCCACCTCCTGCCGCCCCCTGGCGGTTCACTGCCCCTATGACAGTGCAACGGTACGTCCTACGTTCGTGCGTGCCGGTGGATCCTTGTGACCCACTGTCGGAGAAATACCGCGAGACTGACCCGGCCCGCCCCGCTCTGCCGTCCAGCCGACGAAAATATTGCCGGTCGGAAGGGCTGTAAACAGGGCAAACCCGGCGGTGACCACAAGCTGCTACTGCGGGCGGCGGTGATGCTACCGGTACGCTTCCGACGTGCGAGGAGATCTGCTTTCCGTCCTGGCCGAGCGCGTTGTGGTAGCCGACGGCGCCATGGGAACGATGCTGCAGGCTGCCGACCTGACTCTTGACGACTTCGAGGGCCATGAAGGCTGCAACGAGATCCTGAACGTGACGCGTCCAGACGTGGTGCGGGCAGTACACGACGCCTACTTCGCTGTCGGGTGTGACGCAGTCGAGACGAACACGTTCGGGGCTAACCTCGCCAATCTCGGAGAGTACGGCATCGCTGACCGTATCGGGGAACTGGCCGAGGCGGGCGCCCGGATAGCCCGTGAGGCTGCCGACTTCTGGAGCGGGCCCGGCCAGCCCCGTTTTGTCATCGGTTCGGTGGGCCCCGGTACGAAGCTGCCCAGCCTCGGCCACATCACCTACCAGCCGCTGCGGGACGCCTACCAGCAGGAGGTCGCCGGCCTGCTTGCCGGTGGCGTCGACGCCATCCTGGTCGAGACCGCCCAGGATCTCCTGCAGGCCAAGGCCGCGATCATCGGAGCGCGGCGCGCGATGGCCGCGACCGGCCGGAAGGTGGCCCTGATCGCGCAGGTCACCGTGGAGCTGACCGGCACGATGCTGCTCGGCTCGGAGATAGGCGCCGCGCTCACGGCGCTGGAGCCACTCGGTATCGACCTGATCGGCCTGAACTGCGCCACCGGCCCGGCCGAGATGAACGAGCACCTGCGCTATCTGTCCCAGCATGCCCGGGTCGGGCTGTCGGTCATGCCGAACGCCGGCCTGCCCGTGCTGGGCAGGGACGGCGCCACCTATCCGCTGACCCCGGCAGAACTCGCCGACGCCCAGGACGCCTTCACCCGCGACTACGGTGCGGTGCTGGTCGGCGGCTGCTGCGGAACCACACCTGAGCATCTGCGCCAGGTCGTGGAGCGGGTCGCCGGCCGTGGCCTCGCCTCGCGGCGCGCGGCCTCCCATGCGGGCTCCCCGGCCACATCCGCAGTCACTTCCGTGGCCGCGTCGTCGGCGGCCGAGCAGTCTGCGGCAGCTGAGCAGGCCGCCGCGGCCTCGCTCTACCAGTCCGTGCCGTTCCGGCAGGACACCTCGATCCTGATGATCGGGGAGCGTACCAACACCAACGGATCCAGGGCGTTCCGCGACGCGCTGATCGACAGCCGGTGGGACGACGTCGTCGAGATCGCCCGTACCGCCACCCGCGAGGGTGCGCACATGATCGACGTGTGTGTGGACTACGTCGGTCGGGACGGTCGGGTCGACATGCGCGAGGTCGCCAGCCGCTACGCGACCGCGTCCACACTGCCGGTCATGCTCGACTCCACCGAGCCGCCGGTGATCGAGGCGGGTCTGGAGTGCCTCGGCGGGCGTTCGGTGGTGAACTCGGTCAACTTCGAGGACGGCGACGGGCCGGACTCCCGGATCGCCCACGTGATGCCGATCATCGCCGAGCACGGCGCCGCCGTCGTGGTGATGTGCATCGACGAGGAGGGGCAGGCCCGCACGGTCGAGTGGAAGGTGCGGATCGCCGAGCGGATGATCGACTACCTCACCGGCCAGTGGGGTATGCGGGAGTCCGACATCTTCATCGACACGCTGACCTTCACCCTCGGCACCGGCCAGGAGGAGTCCCGCGGTGACGGCGTCGCCACCATCGGAGCCATCCGCGAGATCAAACGCCGGCATCCCGACGTCCAGACCATCCTCGGGCTGTCCAACATCTCCTTTGGCCTCAAGCCCGCGGCCCGGGTGGTGCTCAACTCGGTGTTCCTGGCCGAGTGCGTGCAG
>NZ_CAAAFT010000261.1:38947-47977 GCF_900634765.1 Candidatus Protofrankia californiensis
CGGTGTTCCTGGCCGAGTGCGTGCAGGCCGGCCTGGACGCGGCCATCGTCCACGCTTCCAAGATCCTGCCGATGTCGCGCATCCCGGAGGAGCAGCGCGAGGTCGCCCTCGACCTCGTCTATGACCGCCGTCGCGACGGCTACGACCCCCTGACGCGGTTCCTGGACCTGTTCGAGGGTGTGGAGGGCAGCGGCGGCGGGCCGACCCGCGCGCAGGAACTGGCGGCCCTGCCCCTGGACGAACGCCTCAAGCGGCGGATCGTCGACGGGGAGCGGACCGGTCTGGAGGCCGACCTCGACGAGGCGATGCGTTCCCGCGACCCGCTGGCGATCATCAACGACACCCTGCTGGACGGCATGAAGGTCGTCGGTGACCTGTTCGGCTCGGGACAGATGCAGCTGCCGTTCGTGCTGCAGTCCGCCGAGGTCATGAAGGCCGCGGTCGCCTACCTCGAACCGCACATGGAGAGGACCGACGCCCGCGGCAAGGGCACGCTGGTGCTTGCCACGGTCAAGGGTGACGTCCATGACATCGGCAAGAACCTCGTCGACATCATCCTGTCCAACAACGGCTACACCGTCGTCAACCTCGGGATCAAGCAGCCGATCAACGCGATCCTGACCGCGGCGGCGGAGCACGACGCCGATGCGATCGGCATGTCGGGGCTGCTGGTCAAGTCGACCGTGGTCATGAAGGAGAACCTCGCGGAGATGAACACCCGCGGGGTGGCCACCACCTGGCCGGTGCTGCTCGGTGGCGCCGCGCTCACCCGCGCCTACGTCGAGGGGGACCTCGCCGAGCTGTACCAGGGTGATGTCCGCTACGCCCGGGACGCCTTCGAGGGGCTGGCGCTCATGGACGCGGTGATGGGGGCCAAGCGGGGTGAGGCGCCGCCGCTCGCCGACGACCCGCGCGCCGCGGCGCGCCGCGCCCGCCGGGAACGAACCGAGCGGATCAAGGCTACCCGGGCCGCCCAGGCCACGGCCCGGGGCGAGCAGATCCCCACGGAGCTGCCGCCGCGCTCGGACGTAGCCACCGACAACCCGGTGCCGGTGCCGCCGTTCTGGGGGGAGCGGATCGTCAAGGGCATCCCGTTGGCCGACTACGCGTCCTTCCTGGACGAACGGGCGACCTTCCTCGGCCAGTGGGGGCTGCGCGGTGCCCGCGGGGGCGAGGGGCCGTCGTACGAGGAACTGGTGGAGACCGAGGGACGCCCGCGGCTGCGGATGTGGCTCGACCGCATCGCCTCCGAGCGGATGTTGGAGGCCGCCGTCGTCTACGGCTACTTCCCCTGTGTGAGCAAGGGTGAGGACCTGATCGTCCTGTCCGGGGACGGTTCGGAGCGGGCCCGTTTCACCTTCCCGCGCCAGCGCCGGGACCGCCGGCTGTGCCTGGCCGACTTCTACCGGTCGGAGGAGTCCGGCCAGGTCGACGTCGTACCGTTCATGGTCGTCACGATGGGTAGGCGGATCAGCGAGGTCACCGCCGAGCTGTTCGCGGCCAACTCCTACCGGGAGTACCTGGAGCTGCACGGACTGTCGGTCCAGCTCACCGAGGCGCTCACGGAGTACTGGCACAAGCGGGTCCGCTCCGAACTGGTGCTGCCGGACGGCACACCCACCGGCGTCGCCGACTCCGGCGATCTGGCCGCAGTCTTCCGCCAGGGATACCGGGGCTCCCGCTACTCCTTCGGCTACCCGGCCTGCCCCGATCTTGAGCAGCAGGTCGGCGTGTTCGATCTGCTGCACCCCGAGCGGGTCGGCGTGGAACTGTCCGAGGAGTTCCAGCTCGTGCCGGAACAGTCCACGTCAGCGATCATCGCCCATCACCCCGAGGCGAAGTACTTCGCCACCTGACATCCGGCTATCCGGTGAGCCGACTGATTCGGGTCGCAGGCCGAAGGCGGCGCGATCATGATTTTTCGCGCTGCCGGAGGCCCACGGGCTGCGGATGATCCGCATCACGTGTTCTGGTGCCGGTTCGCCGCAGCTGGTTGTCTGGCAGGGATCCGGCTGTTGCCAGGGAGCCGGCTCGTCTCCCGAGGAGAGCAGGCCCTTGTGGATCTCGTGGATGCGCCCCTGTTCGACGCCCACGGGCCCGGCGACGGCACACAGCCGGTGAGTCCTCCGCGCGGGCGCGACGGTCGAGAGGGTGTTGCCGCGGTCCTGTTCGACATGGACGGCCTGCTCGTCGACACCGAACCGCTGTGGACGGTGGCCGAGCACGAACTGGCGGCGAGCCTCGGTGCCCGCTTCACCCCCGACATCAAGGCCGCAATGATCGGCCACGGCGTCGACACCGCCCTGCCGCTGATGCTGTCGATGCTCGGGGTGCCCGACGCCGACCCGCACGCCGCCGCCCGGTTCCTGATCGAGCGGACCGCCGAGCTGTTCGGCGAACCCGGACGGATCATCCCCATGCCGGGTGCCGTCGCGCTGCTGGACGCCCTGGCCGCCGCCGGGATCGCGACCGCTCTGGTGTCGTCGTCGTTCCGGGTCCTGATGGATCCCGTCCTCGCCGCGATCGGACCCGAGCGGTTCGCGGTGACGGTTGCCGGGGACGAGGTGAGCCGGCGCAAGCCGCATCCGGAGCCGTACCTGACAGCGGCGAGGATGCTCGGGGTCGACCCGGCGCAGTGCGTGGTCCTGGAGGACAGCGAGGCCGGTGCTCGAGCCGGCCTCGACGCCGGCTGCCCGACGATCCTCGTCCCGTCGTTCCCGGCCACGGCGGTCCATCCGGTGGTCGCCGAGGCGACCGTCCGGCCGAGCCTGCACGAGGTCACCGTCGACCTGCTCGACCTCCTGGTCACGCAGACCGGCAACACCGGACGCTACTCCGACGCAGTCGGCTGACCGCACCCGTCCCGACCAGGCTCATCGGCGGGTCACGGTGCGCAGCGCAGCCACGATTACGCCCGGCTCCGGCGGACAGCCCGGCACCTGCATGTCCACCGGCACCACATCGGCCACTGATCCCTGCACGCCGTAGCCCCCGGCGAACTCGCCGCAATTCAGGGCGCAGTCGCCCACCGCCATCACCAGCCGCGGCTGCGGTGTCGCCTCTACCGTGCGCCGCAGCGGCTCGGCCATATTGCGTGTCACCGGCCCGGTGACCAGCAGCACGTCTGCGTGTCGTGGTGAGGCCACCACGCGTGCCCCGTACCGCTCGGCGTCGTAGACCGGGCCGAACGCAGCGGCGATTTCGATCTCGCACCCGTTGCACGACCCGGCGTCCACACATCGCACCTGTACCGAGCCGGCGAGCTCGCGGGCTGCGGGTGGACACTCCTCCTGCGGCCGTGGTGGGGCGTCTTCGGCCACCCGCCCAGTGTTGCGGATCTTGCGCAGCAGATTCACCACATGCTCCTACACGTCAGCGATGGTTTCCTTCGCGATGATCGGAAGCTGTCGCCCCGACCAGGGTGGGGTTCGGCATGGGGCAAGTGCCGTGTGGTGCGGGATTACGACAGCTGTGGCGGCTCGGCCCCCGGCGCGACGGTGCGCAGGTCCTGCAGCAGTTCGGCCTGGCCGGTCAGCACCCCGGTCAGGATCGTCCGCGCGACCGCCAACAGTTCGGCAACGTGAGGGCTTGTCAGCGAGTAATGAACAGTGGAGCCTTCCTTGCGGGTCACCACCAGGTTCGGGGGTCCCGGTAGTACTCGCGGAAATCGGGCGGATATGTCTCGGTAGGCTCCTGAGCTGGGGATCTTCGGGTTGCTGGCTGGGGGTGCAGCGTGGCCACGCAGGTGTTCGCGGACGAGGAGCTGGAGGCGCTGCGGAGGTTCCCGGAGATCGGCCGGGAGGAGCTGTTCCGGTTCTTCACGTTGACTCCGGCGGATGTGGCGTTCGTGGATCCTGGGCGGGGTCGGGGTCCGGCTGACCGTCTGGGGCTTGCGGTGGCGTTGTGTTCGTTGCCGTGGCTGGGGTTCGTGCCGGATGACGTGGCGTCGGTGCCGTGGGTGGCGGTGGAGCGGCTGGCGGAGCGGCTCGAGGTTGATCCGGACGGGATCCGGTCGTACGGGCGTCGGGTGAAGACGCGGACGGAGCATCTTCGGCTGGCGGCGCGGTATCTGGGGTGGCGGGCGGCGGGATCGCTGGAGTTGAAGGAGCTGGATGAGTTTCTGCTGGCGCGGGCGTTGGAGCATGACTCGCCGCTGTTGCTGTTCCGGTTGGCGTGCGAGTACCTGATCTCGGCGAGGGTGATCCGTCCGGGGCCGGTGACGGTGGTGGAGCGGGTCGCGCACGCGCGGGAGGAGGCGCGGCGGGAGACGTTCGAGCGGCTGGAGCAGGAGTTCACCGGGCAGCGGTGCGCTGGTTTGGATGGGTTGCTGGTGGTGGACCCGGCGGTCGGGATGACGCGGTTGCGGTGGCTGGATAAGGGGCCGGTGGAGGCGTCGCCGGCGGCGGTGAAGGCCGAGGTCGCGAAGTTGGAGTTCCTGCGCGGGATGGACGCGCACACCCTGGATCTGTCGGTGCTGCCGGCTGAGCGGCGGCGATTTCTGGCCACGGTGGGACGGCGGTTGACCGCGCAGGCGTTGGCCCGCCGCGAGCCGCAGCGCCGGTACCCGATCCTGCTGACGCTGCTGGCGCAGTCCGCGACCGAGGTGCTGGACGAGGTCGTGCAGTTGTTCGACCAGGCGGTCTCGGCACGGGAGAGTAAGGCGGCGCACAAGATGCGGGACGCGCTGGCCGAGCGCGGCCGCGCCGGGGAGGACCGCCAGGCATTGTTGGATGAGGTGCTGGCGATCGTGGCCGACACGGCGATCCCGGACGAGGAGATCGGCGGCCTGATCCGCGGGGAGAAGGTCGGATGGGAGCGGTTACGGGCAGCGCAAGCCACCGCGCTACCGCCGTTGCCGCGCGATCACGGGCATCTGGCGGCCTTGGACGGATCCTACGGCTATCTGCGGCAGTTCACCCGCAGGTGCTGGACGCCGTGCGGTTCGACGGCGGCACCGCGGCGGCCGAGCTGCTGGAAGCGGTGGAGATCCTGCGGGAACTCAACGCCACCGGTGCCCGCAAGGTCCCCGACACCGCGCCGTCGGGGTTCGTCCCGGCTCGCTGGCGTGGCTACCTCGACACCGCGTCCAAGGCCGGTGACGTCACCGGCTACCGCCACTACTGGGAACTGTGCACGCTGCTGGCCTTACGTGATGGGCTGCGCACCGGCGACGTGTTCGTGCCCGGCTCACGCCGCTACTGCGACCCGGCCGCCTACCTGCTCACCCCGGGCAAGTGGGCCGACCAGCGGGTGGAGTTCTGCCAGCTGGTCGGTAAACCCGCTGACGCCGCCGCGGCTCTGGCTGCGGCCGAGGACGAGTGGGGTGAGGCGCTCGGCGAGCTGGAACACACGCTGGCCGGCGGCGATGGGCCGGTCCGCCTCGACGACGCCGGTGACCTGGTGATCTCCCCGCTGACCGCGGAGGACGTGCCGGCGGAGGCGACGGTCCTCAAAGCCGAGCTGACCGAGATGCTGCCGTTCGCACCGATCGTGTCGCTGCTGATCGAGCTGGACAAGCACACCGGGTTCCTGGACTGCTTCACTCACGCCGGCGGCAAACAGGCCCGCACCAGCGAGGTGAAGCGGAACCTGATCGCGGTGCTGATCAGCCACGCGACCAATCTGGGGCTGACCAGGATGGCCGACGCCTGCGGCATCTCCTACGACATCCTGGCCTGGACCGCGGAGTGGTATGTGCGGGAGGAGACGTTGCGCGCGGCGAACCTGGCGATAATCGGCTACCACCAGAAGTTGCCGCTCACCCCGGTGTTCGGCGCCGGCACCCTGTCCTCCTCCGACGGGCAGCGGTTCCCCACCCGGGGCAAGTCGGTGACCGCACGGGCGCTGAGCCGGTATTTCGCGCATGAGGGCCTGAGCACCTACACGCATGTGACCGACCAGCACACCACCTACGGCACGAAGGTCATCGTCGCCACCAAGCGCGAAGCCCACTACGTCCTCGACGAAATTTTGGGGAACGCGACCGACATTCCCGTCACCGAGCACGCGACGGACACCCACGGGGTGACACTGGTCAACTTCGGACTGTTCGACCTGCTGGGGTTGCAACTCTCGCCGCGCATCCGGGACCTCGGCAAGATCACCCTCTGCCGGGCAGGACTCAAGTCGCGGGTGGAGGCGGCTTTCCCGCTCGCCGGGCCGCTGCTGACCCGCCGGTTGAACACCGAGCACTGGGACGATCTGCTGCGCCTGGCCGGCTCGCTGAAGTTCGGGCACGCGACCGCGTCCCTGCTGGTCGGGAAGCTCTCGGCGTCAAGCAGGCAGAACACCCTGGCCGCGGCGCTGAAGGAGTACGGAGCGCTGCGCCGCACGATCTACGCCGCCCGATATTTGTCGGACCCGGCGTATCGGCGCAAGATCTCCCGCCAGCTCAACAAGGGCGAGTCGCTGCACGCACTCAAACGCGACCTGCTCTACGCTCACGAAGGCGCTGTCCGCTCCCGCCACCTGGAACAGCAGACCGAGCAGGCGTGGTGCCTCACGCTGGTCACCAACGCCGTGGTGGCCTGGACGACCGAGTACTACGGCCTGGCGGTGGAGGCGATGCGCGCCGCCGGGCGGCGTGTCGATGACGAGGTCCTGGCCCATATCTCCCCGGCGCACAGCGAGAACATCAACTTCTTCGGCTCCATCGACGTCGACATCGACGCCGAACTCGCCCAGCTCGGCCCACCGGCTACCGGCCGCTGCGCTCGACCGACACCCTGTTCTGATCATCTCTACCGATGCCGCGCCAGCTTAAGGATCAAGCTGATGTGAATAGATCATGTGTTTCGGGAACCGACACCGACATCGATAGCACAGTGCCCGCGACAACAACAATTTGGACACCGGGGTGCCTTTAACGCTGCTGTCACCAGCCGCTATAAGGGTTGATCGCGTCTGTTGAGCTGGGGGGCCACACCGGCAGAAAGGGGCGACGGCCGTTCGGTCGCCTGGCAGGGGTTGTCCCGCCGCGGTGAACGCGACCAGCGTCGGACCGAACGCGGCGTCGCCCTGCAAGCGCTGCGGTGGGCGGCCTGGCATCGGCCAGGCAGAGCGGGAGACGGCCGGATCCGGCACATCTGCGACCGGCCACGGTCGCGTGGCGGTTTATCGGTCGGCCGGGGGCGGGGTGAAGAAGTCGAGGGTGGTGCGGGTTTTGGTTTGTTGCGGTCCGGTGAGGGCGACGCCGTGGCGGCGCAGGACGGCGGCGGTGTGCGCGGCGACGTGCAGGGCCGCGTCGGGTGCGCAGCGGGTGGACAGTTCGAGGATGCGGGAGCCGTCGGGGAAGGTCCACCGCTCGGCGAGCAGCGTGCGGCCGTAGCCATCCGGCACGACCTTGCGTCGCCGGACGTCGACGGGGCCGAGAACCATAAGATCGTCGATGTTGGTGTGTCGGGGTAGCCAGGTGGCGAGCAGCGTGCGTTGGGGTGGGGAGAACAGGGCGTGCAGGGGGCGTCGGTGGGCTATGGCCTGGTCGACGTCGTGGGGGCCGAGGCGGGTTTTCAGTGCGGCGGAGCAGACGTAGGTGCCGGGCATCCCGTCGATCTCGACGATGAGGTCTTTGGATCGGCGTAGGGCGTCGGACAGGCTGGCGGGGACGACCGGGCGGAGTTTGACGACCGCGTCATCGGGCTTGTCCTCGATGCTGCGGACGCGGGCGATGACGCCGTGGTGGTGCAATGTCCGGTCCGGGGTGTCGAGGTAGTAGACGCGGCGGGCGGGGGCGCGGGTGAAGTCGATGCCGAGTGCGGCGCGTGTCGTCCGGTGCGCCGTGGCGGGCACGATCAGTTTGAGTTCCACCCGGTCGGTTTGACGGGTCAGCATGATCAGATCGTTGAGCTCATGGTCGGGGAGCTGCCAGAACTTCTGCGCGGCCCGCACCCGACCAGCCGGCCGGTCCTCCGCGCGGCGGGTCACGGCGCGCGGAGGACCGGAACGCGTGCGGCTCATAGATCACTATTTTATGCGCTCCGTTAATGATCCGTGACGCCGGCGAGGGGCCAGGAGCATGACCTGGCGGGATGTCATCCGGCCGGGTACGGGGCATGGATGCGGGGCCGGTGACGTCATCGAGATGCGTCCGGTAGGGGAACCCTCAACGGACACAGCGATGGACACGTGAGCAGAACCCGGGACCTCGACCAGCGGTGTCTCACATAGATGGTATGAATTGTTTCTCAGTGAGCGGTGGCTATCCGTTACATTCCGGATCATGTCCGGAACCTTGATCGGCTACGCCCGGTGCTCCACCGACGACCAGGACCTCACCGCCCAACGGGACCGGCTTCGCGAACTCGGTGTCAGTGAGAAACGGATCTACCTCGACCACGGCCTGACCGGTACCAACCGGAAGCGGCCCGGCCTCGATCAGGCCCTGGCAGCCGTCCGTGACGGTGACACGCTCGTGGTGCCCAAACTCGACCGGCTCGCCCGGTCGGTGCCCGACGCTCGCGCGATCGGCGACGACCTCGCAGCCCGGGGGATCAAGCTTTCCCTCGGCGGGCAGGTTTACGACCCCACCGATCCGATGGGCAAGATGTTCTTCAACATCCTCGCCACCTTCGCCGAGGTCGAGGTCGACCTGCTGCGGCTACGCACCCGCGAGGGAATGGCCGTGGCCCGAGCCAAGGGCCGCCTGCGCGGCCGACAGCCGAAGCTGTCGCCCAAGCAACAGGCCGAGCTGCGGCGCATGCATGCTTCTGGCGACTACTCGATCACTGACCTCGCCGAGCTGTTCACCGTGTCCCGCCCCACCGTGTACCGCACCCTCCATCGGAGCCAGCCCCAGACACAGTTACACTCTGTCCGCTCACCAGCCGGACACCCATATCCGCCCGATTTTCGGCGGGTACTACGGCGACCCCGTTCGCCCGGCGCAGCACCGCCAACTGCTGGGACAGATGCGCCGTCTCCACGCTCACCTGCGGCAGCATCTCCGCCACCGCGTGTTCACGCTGGCTCAACAGTTCCAGCACCCTGATGCGCACCGGGTGCCCCAGCGTCTTGAAGAACTCTGCCTTCAGT
>NZ_CAAAFT010000261.1:48785-49679 GCF_900634765.1 Candidatus Protofrankia californiensis
ATGTTCCGCCGATGCTCCCGAACCCCAGCGGGCTCGTCGGTGGTGGTCGTCTGGATGCCCGCCACTGCGGTGGGCATCCAGACGACCACCGAGATAAGCAGTAAAGGGACAACGGGCCCGGCTACCCCTGTGAATCGGCTGTTATGCCTTGACCTCAAGTTCAGTTGAACTTTTACCGTCTGATCATGAAGGAGTACTCCCAGCAGGAGCTTGCCTCCCAGCCCATCGGCTACTGGAGTGGCGAGGCATACCGCAGAGTGGTCGGACGTATCCGCACGGAGCTGGCCACGGAAGACCTCACCCAGCCGCACTGGTGGACGCTCAACCATGTCGCCGGCACCCCCGGCATGTGGAGCCGCGCGAAGCTCGTCGAACGGCTGGTCCCGTTCGACGACCTCGGGATCGATTTTGATGCTGTCTTCGACGACCTGGTCGCCCGCGGATGGATGAAGGAAGACGCCGGGGCTCTGGCACTGACCGCGGCCGGGGAGGCCGGGCTGCTGCGGGCCAGGGATCGCAACGCACGCGCCCATGAACAGATGCATGAAGGCATCGGAACGGCCGAGTACGTGGCGGCGCTCAACGTCCTGCGTCGCATGATCGCCAACCTGGGCGGCACCAGCGACCTCCCCTAACCCTGTATGGATTGCGCTCAGGGCAGGGTGAGGATGCGGGGGCCGTCCTCGGTAATGGCGACGGTGTGCTCAGTATGAGCAGCACGATCACCGTCGGTGGTGTGCAACGCCCATCCGTCCGCGGCGGTGCGATACCGGTCGTCGCCTCCGGTGGTGACCATCGGCTCGATCGCGAGGACGAGCCCTGGCTGCAGCCGCAGGCCTCGGCCGGGTCGGCCGTCGTTCGGGACGTGGGGGTCTTCGTGCATGTGCCGGCCGA
>NZ_CAAAFT010000261.1:49717-52196 GCF_900634765.1 Candidatus Protofrankia californiensis
TGCCATGCCCGCCGAAGCCGTCCGGGATACCAAGGCCCGCCGCCCGGCATACGGAGCCGATCGCGTGGGAGATGTCCCCGATGCGGGCGCCGACCCGGGCCGCGGCGATACCTGCGGCCAGGGCCTGCTCGGCCGTGGCGATGAGCCGCAGATCGGCCGGGCGTGGTGTGCCCACGACGAAGCTGACCGCGGCGTCACCGGTCCAGCCGTCGAGCTGCGCGCCGCAGTCGATACTGACCAGGTCACCGTCACGCAGACGGTAGCCGTCCGGGATGCCGTGCACGATCACGTCGTTGATCGACGTACAGATCACCGCCGGGAACGGAGTCGGCGCGAAGGACGGCAGGTAGTGCAGGAACGCCGGCTGGGCGCCGGCCTCGCGAATCGCCGTCGCGGCGACTTCGTCCAGCTCCAGCAGGCTCGACCCCACCTGCGCGGTGGCACGGACCGCCGCAAGCGCCTGCGCGACGACACGCCCCGCCTCGCGCATCGCCGCCAGTGCCGCGTCCGTCTTGAGTTCGACCACGCCCTCACCTCACTCCCGCGTACCCAATAACTATCCCGGTATTAGTATCACGGTCATGGTGAGGACAGCACTGACGACGATGGATCGGGAACGCGGCCGGCGGCTCGGGTCAGCGCTGCGCGAGGCCCGCGGCGGCCGCAGCATGGTGGAGGTCGCCGCCGCAGCCGGGCTGTCCCCCGAGACCGTCCGCAAGATAGAGACCGGGCGGATCCCGACACCGGCGTTCTTCACCGTGGCCGCCCTGGCCGGGGCGCTCGGGGTCTCTCTCGACGTCCTGGTCGATGTCGTCTGTGTCACAAGCGACTCATCTGCCGACCACGACCGGCAGACCTTGTCCGCTTAGCGGACCAAAGTCGACGGGATCATGCTTCTCCCGTCGTCGGAGGCCCAGGTTCTCGGGTCACTGAGCGGCCCGGGGCGACGTCCTCATGGGTTGTCACCCCGGGCTCGGGTGAAAGGTGGCGGTGTCCAGGGCCTCGGCGGCGGCCTGATCGAGCGTTGGTATGCGTGATCAGGGCACGCGGGAGGGGTCAGGTGGTCGCGATCGCCCGCAGGATGTCCATCTTCGCGGCCCGGCGTGCCGGGAAGATCGCGGCGAGGACGCCGAGGAGACCGCCGACGATCACAACGGCGATGATCGTCGCTGTCGGGTAGGCGAAGGTGTTGATGCCCTGCTCCTTCAGCGCGATGGTCAACGCCCAGCCGAGGAAGCTGCCGACCGCGACCCCGAGCACCGCTCCGAACACCGCGATCACAACCGCTTCAAGCCGGACCATCCTGCGTAGTTGCCGTCTGTTCATGCCGACTGCGCGCAGCAGCCCGATCTCCCGCGTCCGCTCGATGACCGACAGGGCCAGCGTGTTGACGATCCCGAACAGGGCGATGACGACGGCCAGCGCGAGCAGGACGTAGACGAAGCCCAGCAGTTGATCGATCTGCTTTTCCTGCTGCCTGATGAACTCGGACTGGTCCCGGACCTCCACGTTCGGATGGGGTTTGACCGTGGCGTCGATCTCCTGACGTACCTGGGCGAGGTCCGCGTTCTTCTCCGTCTTGACGAGAACGAAAAAGTCCAGGGTGTTGGTGGGAAAGCGCTGGTTGAACTCGTCGAGCGAGATCAGGTACTGCCCGGCCACCTGGCTCTTGTCGAACG
The DNA here is from genome assembly GCF_900634765.1 of Candidatus Protofrankia californiensis. Taxonomy (NCBI): domain Bacteria; kingdom Bacillati; phylum Actinomycetota; class Actinomycetes; order Frankiales; family Frankiaceae; genus Protofrankia; species Candidatus Protofrankia californiensis. The sequence continues at coordinate 51,397 of NZ_CAAAFT010000261.1, forward strand.
TGCCGACCAGACGCAGCGGCGTGGGCCCGTCGGGGAACACGACCGGAACCGCCTGCCCCACGGACAGCTTCTGCTCCTTCGCGGTGTCCGCGTCGATCAGGATCGAGCCCTTGCCCAGTGCCCGGAGATCACCGGCTGCGGTCTTGAGAGCCAGCAACGTCGGTAGCGCTGCTGGATCACCGGCGGTGACCGATTTCTTCTTGTCGTTGATTTTCACCGTGTCTGACCGCAGCCCCGTGACGAGCTCGATGTCGGGTTTGCCCCGTAGCGAACGGGCAACATCGGCGCTGAAGCCCTGCGCGAAACTGGTCGAGGTGAGGTAGAAGTCCGCGCCCAGGCTGTTACTGACCGTCTCCGTCACCGACTTCTTGATGGACTGACCAAGTACCGAAAACGCGCTCACAAGCGCAAGGCCGATCATCAGTGCCGACGCCGTCGACGCGCTGCGCCGTGGGTTGCGCATGGCGTTCTCACGCCCGAGTCGCCCGGTCGCACCGAACAGGGCCGGCAGCGGGCTGCCGATGGCCCTGGTGACGGGCCTTGCCAGCAGCGGCGAGAGGGTGGCCACACCGAGGAAGGCCAGACCCGCCCCGACGCCGACCACGGCTGCTGCGCCCTTGCCCGTGGCTGCTGCCAGGCCGAATACCAGCAGCGCGGCGCCGATGAGCGCCAGAGCGCCACCGGCGATCCCGCGGCTGCGCAACGAACGCGCAGGGAGGACGAAGGTTTCTCGCATCGCCGCTATCGGGGGTACCGTCGCCGCCTTGCGCGCGGGAATGAAAGCGGCGACGGTACCCCCG
>NZ_CAAAFT010000261.1:52489-53535 GCF_900634765.1 Candidatus Protofrankia californiensis
CGGGGGTACCGTCGCCGCCTTGCGCGCGGGAATGAAAGCGGCGACGGCCGTGACGACGATCCCGACGGCGTAGGCGACGATGATCGTCCGTGGTGCGAAGACCAGGCCCCCCTCGGGTAGGGACACCCCCACCGCGGCGGTCGCAGCCCGCAGCAGCACTGCCAGAGCGGCACCGAGCACCAGTCCTATGGTGGCTCCGACGAATCCGACGATCCCCGCCTCGAGCTGGACCGCGAGCTGCACCTGCCGTCTGCTGGCACCCAGCGCGCGCAGCAGGGCCAGCTCCCGCACCCGTTGGGCTACCAGCATCGTGAAGGTGTTGAAGATGATGAAGGCGCCGACGAAGACCGCGATGCCCGCGAAGACGAGAAGAAACGTCGAGAAGCCTCCGATGGCCTGCTGGACGGTGTTGGCGTTCTCGTCGGTCAGCTGCTTCCCGGTGACCGCCTCGACGCCGGTGGGGAGCATCCGGGCGATCCGGTCGCGAAGCTCGCTCTGGGAGATGCCGTCGGCGGCGGCGATGCTGATCGACGTGTACTGGCCCGGGGCGAGCAGTACGCGTTGTGCGGTGGCGGTGTCGAACACGGTTACCGCGGCGCCGCCGAGACTGTCCTGTCCGGCGATCCGGAACGTCCCGACCAGGGTGTAGACGCCCGGTCCGCCGTTGGTGAGGACGGTTATCCGCTCCCCAAGCCGCAGGTCCGCCTTGTCCGCGGTGGCCTTGTCCACGGCGATCTCCGAACCTTGTGGCGCGCGACCCGTGGCGATCTCCGCCGCGGACACCGGGCTGTCACCGTCCCAGTTGGTGCCGAGGGCGGGCCCGCCGCCGGTGTCGAAGGCCTTGCCGGTACGGGGGTTGACCACGACCGCCGATCCGTCGACGTTGCCGAACACCGCGCGTACGCCGTCAACGCCCCGCACGGTTTCCAGCACGGACGCGGGAAGGGGTTGTCTGCTGCTGGTCCCGGAGCTGTCGTCCACCGCGTTGGTCGCCCGGACCGACACGTTCACGTTCTGGTAGATGTTGGCGAACAGCGAATCGAAGG
>NZ_CAAAFT010000261.1:53560-54674 GCF_900634765.1 Candidatus Protofrankia californiensis
GTCCCGGAGCTGTCGTCCACCGCGTTGGTCGCCCGGACCGACACGTTCACGTTCTGGTAGATGTTGGCGAACAGCGAATCGAAGGTCCGGTTCAACGTGTCGGTGAGAATCAGCGTGCCGGTGACGAAGCTGACTCCGGCTACGACCGCGAGCGCGGACAGCACCAACCGGATCTTACGAGCCAGCAGGCTCTTGAGGGTCGCGCGCAACATCGTTCAGACCCTGCCCGCGGATCCGTGGTCCTGCTCGTGGCTGTGCTGGTCGTGACCGGGCTCGTGCCATCGATCCTGTATCGGGTCGGTGTTCTGCCGGGGCTGGGGTTCAAGGCCGTCCGGCGGCAGCCCGTCCGGCGGCGTGCCCACCAGGGCCGCCTCCTGCTGAAGATCGTCGAGATGTTTCATGCGTTCGAGAACGCTCTGCGCGGTCGGGTTCGGCATCGAGTCGACAAGCCGCCCGTCCGCGAGGAAAACGACCTCGTCGGAGAAGGACGCCGCGGTGGGATCGTGGGTGACCATGACGACGGTCTGGTCGAACTCGCGAACCGACCGTTGGAGGAACGCCAGCACCTCCGAGCCCGACCTGGAGTCGAGGTTGCCGGTGGGCTCGTCGGCGAACACGATGTCCGGCCGGGTGACCAGAGCGCGGGCGCACGCGACCCGCTGCTGCTGTCCGCCGGAGAGCTCCGAGGGGCGGTGTCCCAGCCGCGGGGCGAGTCCGACGGCGTCGACCACCGCACGCATCCACTCCCGGTCGGGTTTGCGCCCGGCGATGTCGAGGGGAAGGGTGATGTTCTCCGCGGCGGTCAGCGTCGGCAGGAGGTTGAACTGCTGGAACACGAACCCGATGCGGTCACGCCGGAGCTGGGTGAGCTGCTTGTCCGACAATCTGGACAGGTCCACGTCACCGACGTAGACCCGGCCGCTGGTCACCGTGTCCAGGGCGGCCAGGCAGTGCATCAGGGTCGACTTCCCCGACCCGGACGGTCCCATGATCGCGGTGAAGCGGCCGCGGGGGAAGGAGACGTCGATGTTCCGCAAGGCGGTGACCGCGGTCTGCCCCGATCCGTAGATCTTGACCAGGCCCGCGGCCCGGGCGGCGGGAGCGGTACTCGCCG
>NZ_CAAAFT010000261.1:54699-58506 GCF_900634765.1 Candidatus Protofrankia californiensis
GATCTTGACCAGGCCCGCGGCCCGGGCGGCGGGAGCGGTACTCGCCGCCCCGTGGCCGGAGGCGGCCGAATCCGGGGACCCAACCGGCGCGTAGGGATCGGCACCGGAGATCCGGCCCGCTCGGCTCATGGAATAAGCTCCTTTCGAACAATGTGCTGACACAATCTGTCCGGACGCTCAACAAATGTTGACATCTTGTTGGTTATCTTCGGGCCGGCGCCGGCTGGAATGGATCAATATCGTCTCCGCCGGAGGCACTCATCCCGGCGATGACCGACCCCGCGGCGGCGAACCATTCATCGGATCAGATCCATGTGGCTCCTGGTACTGCCCCACCCTTGTCCGAGCATCGCCCTCGATTTTCCTGACGTCGTCCTCGACTTCCTAACGTCGCCCGGCCCGGAGGCGATCCGAATACCTGCCGAAATTTGGATGTGGAGCGACCGGCAATGCTGGACACGGGGTTCGGACGCACACCTTGCCGGGTTGTCGTCAACCGACTGTCAGCCATCTGTCTGGTGCGCATCTGTCTGGTGTGCTGCCGGTGCAGGATGATCGGTCACCGCGTCGGCATCCGTGTCCGGACGGTCGGATGTGGGCAGCGGCGGCGGTGTTCCGCCGAACGCCGGGCATCGGATCTTGTGATCGCACCAGTCGCACAATCTGCTCGGGGTCGCCCGCCAGTCGCCCGTGTGCCGGGCCCGGCTGATGGCCGACCACACGGCGTCGATCTTCCGTTCGGTGGCACGCAGATCCCCCTCGTCGGGCTGCACCCGTAACCAGGTCCGGTCAGCCAGGTAGTACAGCCGCAGCTCACGGGGAACCACCCCACGGATCCGCCAGATCAGGTAGGCGTAGAACTTCATCTGGAACAGCGCCTGGCCCTCGAACGCGGGGCCGGGCGCCCGCCCCGTCTTGTAGTCGACGACCCGCAACGCCGGGCCGTCGCGGGTCGTCGCCTCGTCGAGACGGTCGATGTAGCCACGCAGCCGCACTCCGGACTCGAGCACGTGCTCGACATACAGCTCCCGGGCCGCCGGGGCGAGCCTGGCCGGATTCTCCAGGCTGAAGTAGCCGGCGAGCAGAGAACGAGCCGAATCCATCCACACGGTCCGCTCGGCTTCGTTCTCGAACAGTGCGGCCAGGTCCGGCTCCCGGGAGAGCAGGTCACGCCATGCCGGCTCCAGCAGTGCCTCGGCGCCGGCAATCGTGCGTTCCGGCGGTGGATGATCGAAAAGTCGTTCCAGGACGGTGTGGACGACCGTCCCACGCACCGCAGCGGAACTCGGCGGCTCGGGCAGGCGGTCGATTACCCGGAAGCGGTAGCGCAGCGGACAGCTCATGAAGTCGCCCGCTCGCGACGGCGAGAGCGACCCGACAACGCGAATCCGGCCCGCGGGATGCGGAGCGTCCCCACCGGGCGCAGGAGGCTGGTCCATGGACGGGCTCATGCCTTCGGACCATAGGCGGCTGCTCCGACAATCCGGCCACCCGGCCTCGGACCCTCGGCCTTCGGCGGCGCCGTCGGCGTCCACCGCGGTCACGGGTGTCCCGCCACCTGAAAGACTCCGTAGCATCGCAGACATGGCAGATCAGCCTGACCAGGTACCGCGTCACGCCTCCCCCCGCGCGGGCGGAGGCGAACAGGGGGGCGGACACGGTCGCCGACCGCCCGGCATGCTGGTCGGACGGGTTCGCGGTGTACCGGTGTACCTGTCCCCGCTGGCGCTGCTGTTCGGCCTCATCATCGGCGTGCTGCTGCTCGAGCCCAATCGTGAGCGCCTGCCCCACGTGACGGAGGGGCAGTTGTACCTGCTGGTTGCGATCACCTCCGCCGGATTCATCGCGTCCCTGGTCATGCACGAGATCGGCCACTGCCTGACGGCCCTCGGCTTCCGCCTGCGGGTCCGTGCGGTGACCGTGCACGGGTTCGTGGGATTCACCGAGATCGAACCCGAGCCGCAGACCCCCGCCCGGGAGTTCCTGGTGGCCGCCGCGGGACCGGCCGTCAACGGTGTGCTGGCCGGCGCAGGTTTCGCCCTGCTGACCGTGGTGGACAGCGGCACGCAGCCCGGCGTGGTCGTTCTGGACCTGACCGTGACCAATCTTGTCCTCTGCGTGTTCAACCTGCTGCCCGGTCTTCCGCTCGACGGTGGCCGGCTGGTCGTGGCCGCTGTCTGGGGCGGCACCAGGGACAGGCTGCGCGGTGCCCGAGCCGGCGCGTACGGCGGCTATGTGGTTGCCGGCCTGCTGGCCCTGTGGGCCCTGCTCTCGCCGGGTAGCCGCTTCGACGGCCTCTATCTGCTGGTGGTGGCGGCGTTCATCGCCGTGGGGGCGCACCAGTCGCTGCGCCAGGCCCAGATCCGGATGCGCCTGCCGGGGGTGTCAGCCGGGCGGTTGGCGCGTCGTACCCTACCGGTGGAGGGGTCCGTGCCGCTGGCCGAGGCGCTTCGCCGCGCCCGGGAACTCGGTGCGAGCGCGGTGGCCGTCGTCGACTCCGACGGCACGCCCATCAAGGTCATGACCGGCTCCGCGGTGGACGCCCTGCCCGAGCACCGCCGGCCGTGGATGACCGTGGACGAGGTCAGTCGCACGATCTCCCCCGGCATGGTGCTGGAAGCGGAACTGGAAGGCGAGGATCTGTTGGCGGCGGTACGCAGCACACCCGCGACCGAGTATCTGGTGACCCAGGGCGGGCGCCCGGTGGGTGTTCTCGCCATGGTCGACCTGGTTGCCCGCATCGATCCGGCGAGCATCGGCCGGTTGGTGAACCAGCGGTGAACCGGCTACCCATCGGCGCGGACAATCGCCGCGGAACGTTCACCAAGGGCGATCGCGTCCAGCTCACCGACCCCAAGGGGCGGCGGCACACCGTGATGCTGGACCCCGGCCGCCAGTTCCACACCCACGCCGGCGCCATCGAGCACGACGACCTGATCGGCCGCAGCGAGGGTGTGGTCGTGACCAGCACCGGAGGGACGCCGTACCTGGCTCTGCGCCCGCTGCTGACCGACTTCGTCCTGGCCATGCCGCGTGGTGCCGCCGTGGTCTATCCGAAGGACGCCGCGCAGATCGTGACCTACGCCGACATCTTCCCCGGCGCGCGTGTGCTGGAGGCCGGCGTGGGCTCGGGGGCGCTGTCGTGCTCGTTACTGCGTGCCGTCGGTGACCGCGGGCTGGTGGTCTCCTACGAACGGCGGGCCGACTTCGCCGAGATCGCGCGCAGGAACGTCGAGACCTTCTTCGGTGGGCCGCATCCCGCCCACGTCCTGCACGTGGGGGACCTGGTCGAGGCGACCGAACGGGACATCGACCGGGTGGTCCTGGACATGCTGGCCCCCTGGGAGGTGCTGGGCACGGTCAGCGCGGCCCTGGTGCCGGGCGGGGTCGTCTGCGTCTACGTCGCCACCACCACGCAGCTGGGACGCGTCGTCGAGGAACTGCGCGGCCACGGTACGTTCGCCGAACCGGTCGCCTGGGAGTCGATGATGCGCACCTGGCATGTGGACGGGCTGGCGGTACGCCCCGATCACCGGATGGTCGGCCACACCGGCTTCCTCGTGACGGCCCGGCGGCTGGCCGACGGGGTCACCGCCCCGCCGCGGCGGAGGCGACCCGCCAAGGGCGCGCATCCCGACGAAACAGAGATTCCCGGGAAGACCCAGAAACCTCCTGCGGTGTCGGATTCCTGACATCGACGTCATCGGGTGTCGGATTCCCGACATCCCGGCCGGCTCCGAACGGCGGGATGTCGAGGCTCCCGCGTGTGCCCGGGCATCCGAGACGTTCAGAAACCCGGGCGAGGCG
>NZ_CAAAFT010000261.1:58764-68517 GCF_900634765.1 Candidatus Protofrankia californiensis
TCCCGTCGGGGCGCTCGACGTAGATGCAGTTGCCCGGGCAGTCGTCTGCGGCAGCCACGACGTCGCTGACCAGCGGCAGCGGTACCAGCACCGATTCGCCGGCCTGCGTACGCAACTCGCCGTCGGACCCCTTCACGTATGCCAGACCGTCAACGTCGAACTCGAACACGCCGGGGGCGAGCTGGACGCAGAGACCGTCGCCGGTGCATGCGTCCTGGTCCACGCGTACCCGCAACGTCGAGGGCGTCGATGCCTCAGGGAAATTCGTGGGCGTTGCCACAGGGCTCCGATCGTCTGTCACCATGGCACCGTAACTCGCTGTTTACGCCAAAGCAGGCCCGTAGTCGTCAGACCGGCGTGCCAGCGGCGGTCACAACGGTAGTGTTGGGTGCGTCCCGGTCAGCACGGGGGAGGTGGAGGCGCGGTGTCCGGTCCCCGTTCGGGCTCTGGCTCCGGTGGGAGTTCGGGCCGTCCAGGTGATGGTGATCCACGAGCTTCGGCGTACGAGAAAGAAGTACACGAGCTCACAACTCAGGTCGCTTTCCTCGAGGAGGAGGTGGCGATGCTGCGGCGCAGGCTCAACGAGTCGCCGCGGCAGGTCCGCGCTCTTGAGGAGCGCCTAGCCGAGGCACAGGCGGATCTCGCCGGTGTCAGCGGGCAGAACGACAAGCTCGTGGCCACACTGCGCGAAGCTCGCGATCAGATCATCGCCCTGAAGGAAGAAGTCGATCGACTCGCCCAGCCGCCCAGCGGCTACGGGATCTTCATCGGGTCGTACGACGACGGAACGGTCGACGTGTTCACCCAGGGCCGCAAGCTGCGGGTGACAGTGTCGCCGAACGTCGGCGTCGGCGATCTGAGCCCCGGACAGGAGGTCATGCTCAACGAGGCCCTCAATGTCGTCGACGCACGAGCGTTCGAACGTCACGGTGAGATCGTCCTGCTCAAGGAGATCCTCGAAAGCGGCGATCGGGCACTGGTCATCGGCCACACCGACGAGGAGCGGGTGGTCATGCTCGCCCAGCCGCTGCTGGACGGGCGCCTGCGGGCCGGGGACTCACTGTTGATCGAGACCCGGTCGGGGTACGCCTTCGAGCGCATCCCCAAGTCCGAGGTGGAGGAACTGGTCCTCGAGGAGGTGCCGGACATCGGCTACGAGCAGATCGGTGGTCTCAAGGGTCAGATCGAGTCGATCCGGGACGCCGTCGAGCTGCCGTTCCTCTACAAGGATCTCTTCCTTGAGCACAAGCTGAAGCCGCCGAAGGGCGTCCTGCTGTACGGCCCGCCCGGCTGCGGCAAGACGCTCATCGCCAAGGCGGTGGCCAACTCGCTGGCGAAGAAGGTCGAGGCCCAGACCGGCCAGGGCAGCGGACGGGCGTTCTTCCTGAACATCAAGGGTCCGGAGCTGCTGAACAAGTACGTGGGCGAAACCGAACGGCAGATCCGGCTGGTGTTCCAGCGGGCGCGGGAGAAGGCGTCCGAGGGCATGCCGGTGATCGTGTTCTTCGACGAGATGGACTCGATCTTCCGGACCCGCGGATCGGGGGTGTCCTCGGACGTCGAGAACACGATCGTCCCACAGCTGCTGAGCGAGATCGACGGCGTCGAGCAGCTCGAGAACGTGATCGTGATCGGCGCGTCCAACCGTGAGGACATGATCGACCCGGCGATCCTGCGTCCGGGCCGACTGGACGTCAAGATCAAGGTCGAGCGTCCGGACGCCGAAGCGGCCAAGGACATCTTCGCCAAGTACGTCACGCCGGATCTACCGCTGCATCCGGAGGACCTCACCGAGAACGGCGGCAACCGGGAAGCGACCTGCCAGGGCATGATCCAGCGGGTTGTCGAGCGGATGTACGCCGAGACCGAGGAGAACCGCTTCCTCGAGGTCACCTACGCCAACGGCGACAAGGAGGTCCTGTACTTCAAGGACTTCAACTCGGGCGCAATGATCGAGAACATCGTCGCCCGGGCGAAGAAGATGGCGGTCAAGGAGCTCATCGAGGGGGGCGTCAAGGGGCTGCGGATGCAGCACCTGCTCAACGCCTGTATCGACGAGTTCAAGGAGAACGAGGACCTGCCCAACACGACCAACCCGGACGACTGGGCACGGATCTCCGGCAAGAAGGGCGAGCGGATCGTCTACATCCGCACACTCATCACCGGGACCAAGGGCACCGAAGCGGGCCGGTCCATCGACACGATCGCCAACACGGGTCAGTACCTGTAGCTGATCGGACCAAGGAGCCGGATCAGGGAGTCGGATCGAGGAGCCCGAGCCAGGGCACCGGGCCGGCACCCCTGGCCCGGCTGCTCCGGTCGGTCGGCCCAGGGGTGCATGATCGCAGCTTCCTTCGTGCACGCAGAACGTTCCGCCGAGGGCGGGAGAGCGGGGATCATCCCGCCCTCCCGCCCTCACTGCTGAGGCGGGCACGCGTCCGGACCGAGGTTTCCCGGCCGTCGGCGGAGCCGATGAGCCGGCTGCGGGCCCGGCCGGGTGCTGACCGCCCGTCCGCCGGCGGCACCCGCTCACTGGCCGACACCCGTCCGCTGACGACGTCTACTCGTCGCCGACGATGTCCGCTCGCCGACCCGGAATGTCTCCGGCGCAGCCCCAACGCCCAACCGACGGCCCAATCGATGGGATGATTGGTCCGTGTTTCCGGGCATTTGTCAGGCAGTCACCGAGGGTCACCCATCCGGTCCAGGTCTCGGCGGGAGCTCAAAGCACCTACGCTGGCAGTGTGAGCGTTCGCCGGATCATGGGAGCCGAGACTGAGTACGGCGTCTCGGTGCCCGGTCAGCCAACCACCAACCAGATGCTTGCCTCGTCGCTGGTGGTCAACTCCTACGCCAACCGACAGGCGACCGGCGGCAGCCGGGCTCGGTGGGATTTTGAGGAGGAATCACCGCTGCGCGACGCGCGGGGCTTCGAGCTTCCCCGCGAACCGGTGGTCGATCCGTCCGCGCCAGCCAACGAGGACGATCTGGGGCTGGCCAACGTCATCCTCACCAACGGTGCACGTCTCTACGTCGACCACGCCCACCCGGAGTACTCCACGCCCGAGGTGACCAATCCTCGCGACGTGGTGCTGTGGGACAAGGCGGGGGAGCGGGTGATGGCCGAGGCCGCCCGCAGGGCGCTGTCCGTGCCGGGCACCATGCCGGTGCACCTGTACAAGAACAACACGGACAACAAGGGCGTCTCCTACGGTTGCCACGAGAACTACCTCATGGCCCGGTCCACGCCGTTCGGCGACATCGTCCGCCATCTCATCCCGTTCTTCGTCTCCCGGCAGGTCGTCTGCGGCGCCGGCCGAGTCGGTATCGGAGTGGACGGCCGGGAGGCCGGCTTCCAGCTCAGCCAGCGGGCCGACTTCTTCGAGGTCGAGGTCGGTCTGGAGACGACCCTCAAGCGTCCGATCATCAACACCCGGGACGAGCCACACGCGGACCCGGAGAAGTACCGCCGGCTCCATGTGATCATCGGTGACGCGAACATGAGCGAGATCTCGACCTACCTCAAGGTCGGGACCACCTCGCTCGTGCTCGCAATGATCGAGGACTCCTGGCTCGACGTCGACCTCAGCGTCGACAATCCGGTGAGCAACCTGCGGGCGGTCTCCCACGACCCGTCCCTGCGACACCTGCTGACCCTCTCCGACGGCCGGAAGATGACCGCCATCCAGCTGCAGATGGAGTACCTCGAGCAGGCCCGCAAGTACGTCGAGGACCGTTTCGGCACCGATCCGGACCCGCAGACCGCGGACGTGCTCTCCCGCTGGGAGTCGGTCCTGGTGCGTCTTGAGGACGACCCGATGACGTGCTCCCGGGAACTGGACTGGGTCGCCAAACTCGCCATCCTCGAGGGCTACCGGGCGCGGGACGGGGTGGGCTGGGACGCTCCCCGCCTCCAGCTGGTCGACCTGCAGTATTCCGACGTGCGGGCCGAGCGTGGCCTGTACAACCGCCTGGTGGAGCGCGGGCGGATCGACCTGCTGCTCGCCGAGGACGAGATCGTCCAGGCCATGACCGAGCCGCCGCACGACACCCGGGCGTTCTTCCGGGGTCGCTGCCTGGCGCTGTACCCGCAGCAGGTGGCCGCCGCCTCCTGGGACTCGGTCATCTTCGACATCGGCCGCGACTCCCTGCAGCGGGTACCGACCCTGGAGCCGCTGCGCGGGACCCGGGCGCACGTGGGCGAGCTGCTCGCCCGGTGCCCGACCGCGCTGGACCTCGTGGACGCGCTCGCCGGAGGCTGACCGGCAGGCCGGTGGACACGGGCCAGGTAGGTCGGTCGGGCAGGTAGAGCGGCAGGCCTACCGGGTTCCGGCCCGCCCACCCGGCCTGTGGTCCGCTGTCTGTCCGCGGGCTCACGGCCCACGGACAACTTCGTGGCCGTCCGCCGGACGGCTGTCTGGGGGACGTACAGGGGATGGATGGGCGTACGGGCTGGATGCCTGTACGGGACCCTGGGCGGGCTCCACCGCCGACGTCCAACCCCTGCCCGCAGCTCTTGGTGGGTGGCCGAGCTGGGACTGTCCGTACATTGCGCCGTGGGCGGACGTCGCGACGCGCCGGCCGGATCGTGATGGAGTGGTCCTCCGAGGGCCAAAGGCAGTGCGATCATGTTCTCTCGCGCTGCCGGAGGCCCAGGTCTCTGGGCCAGCAGGGCCAAAGGCAGCGCGATCATGTTCTCTCGCGCTGCCGGAGGCCCAGGTGCTCATGGCGACCCGGGCGCGAGGTCACCGCAGCGGCGTGGTGAGGTCGGCGGCGGGCCGCGAGGAACGCCTCAGGATGTCCGGGCCCGGAGATAGTGTCGCTCCAGACGATCGAAGGAGGGTCTCATGGCCACGAAGGACACTGGCGGCGGTCAGCAGCGCGCGGGCCGGCGGACGGACCAGACCGACGATGTCGAGGTCGAGGAGTCCGGCGCCAACGACATCAAGGAAAGGCACGAGAAGCTGTCCGAGGACGTCGACTCCCTGCTCGACGAAATCGACGACGTGCTCGAGGAGAACGCGGAGGAGTTCGTCAAGGGCTACGTCCAGAAAGGGGGGGAGTAGATAATCCTGCCGACCGCCCGGAGAAAGCTGTGCAGAAATACCGGGGCCGCGGTCGGGAAACCGGGCGGGATACCGATGCCACCGGGTGGGACGCGGCGGAGCCTGCCGACGAGCAGGGGACGCGTGTGTTCGACCCGCAGCCGACTGTCGGCTGGCGGGTGAAGCACGGCCACCTCAGTCGCAGCCGTGCGTGGCCCAGGGCGAAATCGCTGGTAGGCCGGCCCCGGCATCGGCGGCGCAGGACGAGAGTGACATTGTGTGCGTCAGCTGCAACACGGGTCTCGGGGACCTCACCGACGACCTGGTACCACTCACCCGACCCATCGACTATCTGAAGGGGGATTTGTGGCTGATCCAGCGGGAGTCGCCGGGCGTCTACCGTCTGTGTTCATGACACCGGGAACGTCGTCGTTCACCGAGTTTCTGGCCATGGCCGCGCCCGAGCTGCTGCCAGGCGCACGCGGCAGTCTGCCGGTCGCCGTCACCGAGGTGGCTCATGGCACGACGATCGTAGCGGTGACGTACCCCGGCGGCGTGATCATGGCCGGTGACCGTCGCGCGACCATGGGGAACGTGATTGCGCAGCGGGACGTCGAGAAGGTGTTCCACGCCGACGAGTACTCCTGCGTCGGGTACGCGGGCACGGCCGGGATCGGCGCGGATCTCGTCCGCCTGTTCCAGGTCGAGCTCGAGCACTACGAGAAGATCGAGGGTTCCACCCTCAGCCTGCACGCCAAGGCCAACCGGCTGTCCTTCATGATTAAGAACAACCTCGGCATGGCATTGCAGGGGCTCGCGGTCGTCCCGCTGTATGCGGGCTATGACCTCGACGCCGGCAGGGGACGGATCTTCTCCTATGACATCACCGGTTCCCGGGCCGAGGAAAGCGGCTTCCAGGCCATCGGTTCCGGTTCCGTCTTCGCTCGCGGCGCACTGAAGAAGAAGGTCCGGCCGGACCTCACCCGGGACGGGGCCGTACGGGTCTGCGTGGACGCGCTCTACGACGCCGCCGACGACGACTCGGCGACCGGTGGTCCGGACCTGACCCGCCGCATTTACCCGGTGGTCGCCTCGGTGACGGAGGACGGCTTCCGTCGCTTCGCCGACGACGAGGTGGGCACCATCGTCGAAGCCGTCGTCGCCGACCGCATGACGAATCCGGGAGGCTGACATGACCATGCCCTTCGGCTATGCCAGTCCGGAGCAACAGGTCCGGGACAGGTCCGAGTACGCCCGTAAGGGGATCGCGCGCGGCCGCAGTGTGGTCGTGCGCAGCTACTCCGACGGCATCCTGTTCGTGGCCGAGAACCCGTCGTCCACCCTGCACAAGATCAGTGAGATCTACGACCGCGTCGCCTTCGCGGCGGTCGGCAAGTACAACGAGTTCGAGAACCTGCGGACGGCGGGCGTGCGCATGATGGACGTCCGCGGATACATGTACGACCGCCGTGACGTGACCGGGCGGGCGCTGGCCAACTTCTACGCCCAGACCCTCGGCACGATCTTCACCGACAGCATCAAGCCGTACGAGGTGGAGATCGTCGTTGCGGAGGTCGGCGAGGATGCCGGGTCCGACCAGATCTACCGGCTCACCTACGACGGGTCGATCGCCGACGAACGCGGGTTCGTGGCCATCGGTGGGCAGTCCGAACAGGTGGCCATCTCCCTGAAGGAACACCACGCCGACTCACAGACACTTGCCACGGCTCTGCGGGTCGCCGCGAACGCGCTGCGAGCCGGCACGCCCCCGGGCAGCAACGGCGACCGCGTCCTGTCATCGGCCAATCTTGAGGTTGCCATGCTCGACCGCACCCGTAACCGTCGGCTGTTCAAGCGCATCCCCGGCCCACAGCTGGACTCGCTGCTGGCCGAAACCGCCGAAGCCACGACCTGACCGGCGGCCGGTTCCCCTTCCTGCGGCCGAAGGCGGCGCGAAACTGTTCTCTGCGCGCCGCCGGAGGCCCGGGGAGGGCGGCTGGTTCAGGCGGAAGCCACGTGGGTGCGCAGCCAGGCGAGCGTGCGGTTCCAGGCGTCCTCAGCTGCCGCCGGCCGGTGAATCTCGGCGCGGTCGTCGCTGTGGAAGGCGTGCCCGGCGCCGGGGTAGCTGATCAGCTCGGTCGGTGCCGCGGCGGTGCCCGCAGCGGCCCGCAACGCGATGATCTCGTCAACGCTGATCAGTACGTCCTCCTCGCCGTACAGGCCGAGCCACGGCGCGCGTAGCGCCGGCGCGAGCTCCACCAGCGGTGGCACGCCGTCCCAGTACGGCGTGTTCACACCGCCGCCGTAGAACGACACGGCCGCACCCACGGCATGGCGGGTAGCGGTGAACAGCGTCGCGGTCCCGCCCATACAAAACCCGATCACCGCGGTCCGCTCGGGGCCGAAGCCGGCGTCGGCGAGGTGGGCGAGGCCGGCGTCGACGTCCGTGGTGATGCCGGCAGCGGTCAGGGTGCCCATCTGCTGCGGAGCGGACGACCAGCTGCCGGCCGGGTCGACCTCGGTGATCCCGTCCCGGTGGTAGAGATGCGGCGCGACCGTGAGCCAGCCGGCGTCCGCCAGGCGCGCGCAGACCGACACCAGGTAGGGCGTGATCCCCCGCGCGTCCTGGAGCACGATCACCCCGCCGCGGATCGACTCGTCCGTGCGCGGTGCGACCACCGTGGCCGGGGTGGTGCCACCCCACGGTTGTGACGACCCCGGGATGCTCGGGTTTCAACGTCATGCTGGTCGTCCTTCCCAGCGGACCGAAGGCGGCGCAATACATGCTTTTCGCGCGTTGCCGGGGGCCCGAGTCTCCGTATCACTACGCGGATCCCGGTGCGAACGGTACCGGACACGGATAAGCGCATCCGGTCCGCTACCACGTGCAACCGTGTGCAACCGTACAGCGGTGACCGGAGGCCCGGTGGGAGGCCGGTGGGACCGCGGCCGGGGCGGGTAGGAGCGTCCGTCCACACCGCGGCGGGCGTGAAGCATAGGGTCGTCAGTGTGGATCGCCGCATCTTTGGCCTGGAGAACGAGTACGGGGTCACCTGTGTCTTCCGCGGCCAGCGCAGGCTGTCCCCGGACGAGGTGGCGCGCTACCTGTTCCGTCGGGTTGTCTCCTGGGGTCGCAGCAGCAATGTCTTCCTGAAGAACGGTGCCCGGCTCTATCTCGACGTGGGCAGCCATCCGGAGTACGCCACCCCCGAGTGCGACTCCGTTCCCGATCTCGTCACCCATGACAAGGCCGGCGAGCGCATCCTGGAGGGGCTGCTGGTCGAGGCGGAAAGACGGCTGCGTGAGGAGGGGATCGCCGGCGACATCCACCTTTTCAAGAACAACACCGACTCGGCCGGGAACAGCTACGGCTGCCATGAGAACTACCTGGTGGGACGGCACGGCGAGTTCAGCCGGCTCGCCGACGTCCTGGTGCCGTTCCTGGTCAGCAGGCAGATCCTGTGCGGGGCGGGCAAGGTCCTGCAGACCCCCCGCGGGGCGGTGTACTGCATCTCGCAGCGCGCCGAGCACATCTGGGAGTCGGTGTCATCGGCGACCACCAGGTCCCGTCCGATCATCAACACCCGGGACGAGCCGCACGCCGACGCCGAGCGTTTCCGGCGCCTGCACGTGATCGTCGGGGACTCGAACATGAGCGAGACCACGACGCTGCTCAAGATCGGCTCTACCGACCTCGTCCTGCGCATGATCGAGGCTGGCGTGGTGCTGCGGGACATGTCACTGGAAAACCCCATCCGGGCGATCCGCGAGGTCAGCCACGACATGACCTGCCAGCGCAAGATCAAACTGGCGAACGGGCGCGAGGCGAGCGCGCTGGAGATCCAGCGTGAGTACTTCACCAAGGCGCTGGAGTTCGTCGAGCGCCGCGGCGGGGACGCGGTCGCCAAACGCGTCCTGGACCTGTGGGGACGGACATTGCTCGCGATCGAGACCGAGGACCTGGAGCTGGTCGCCCGCGAGATCGACTGGGTGACCAAGTACGTGCTGATCGACCGGTTCCGGCACCGGCACGGTCTGTCGTTGGCTTCACCTCGCGTAGCCGAGATCGACCTGAAGTATCACGACATCCATCGCCACCGGGGCCTGTACTACCGGATGGAACGGGCCGGGCTGGTGGAACGGGTCAGCCGCGACCTCGATATCTTCGAGGCGAAGTCCGTCCCGCCGCAGACCACCCGGGCCCGGCTGCGGGGCGAGTTCATCAAACGAGCCCAGGAGAAGCGGCGTGACTTCACCGTCGACTGGGTGCACCTCAAGCTCAACGATCAGGCCCAGCGCACGGTGTTGTGCAAGGATCCGTTCCGTTCCGTCGACGACCGGGTCGACAAACTCATCGCCAGCATGTGAGGACCACCTACCTGTGACCGTCGTCCCACGCCCCGGCAGGGGTGTCTGCTCCGCTCTGCTCTCCGCCGTCCTGCTCGGTTCGATGATTGCCGTGCTTGCCGCCTGCAGCGGCTCCACCGCGCCCGACGGGACCAAGGCCGCGCCGGTGCGCGCGGACGACACCCTCACGCTCCCGGCCGGGAGCGCGCAGGTGCCCGCGGTGACGGGCGCGAGCGACCTGTCGACCAAGCCGACGATCGCCGCCGGGACCGGCACACCTCCGGCGACGCTGGTGACCCGGGACCTCGTGGTCGGTACCGGAGCGGCCGCGGCGCGGACCAGCACCGTGTTGGTCCAGTAC
>NZ_CAAAFT010000262.1:0-4587 GCF_900634765.1 Candidatus Protofrankia californiensis
GTCCTGGGCCGGCCCGTCGCCGAGGTCGACGCGCTGGGCTACCGTCCGTACAAGGCGCACTTGGCCGGCATCGTCACGGACTGCCTGGCCGACCTGCGCAGCCGGTTCGACGCGGTGATCTGCGAGGGCGCCGGCTCACCCGCGGAGATCAACCTGCGGGACACCGACATCGCGAACATGGGGCTGGCCCGGGCCGCGAACCTGCCGGTGCTGGTCGTCGGCGACATCGACCGCGGCGGGGTGTTCGCCGCGCTGTTCGGCACCCTCGCGCTGCTGGACGCCGGTGACCAGGCGCTGGTCGCCGGCTGGATCGTCAACAAGTTCCGCGGCGACCCCCGGCTGCTGGAACCCGGGCTGCGCCAGCTCGAGCGGCTCACCGGCCGTCCGGTGCACGGGGTACTGCCGTGGCGGTCCGGGCTGTGGCTCGATGTCGAGGACTCCCTCGATCTCGCCTCCTATCCGGCGACCGCTTACCCGGACGCCGACAGCGACGGTGCAGGTAGCGGCGTCGGCAGTGGCGGCGGCGACACCGGCGACGTCCTGCGGGTGGCGGTGATCCGGCTGCCGCGGCTGTCCAACATCACCGACATCGACGCGTTACGGGCCGAACCCGGGGTGGTCGTGGGATTCGCGACCCGGCCCGATGACCTCGCCGACGCCGATCTGGTGGTCGTTCCCGGGACGCGGGCGACCGTCGAGGACCTCGCGTGGCTGCGCCGGCGCGGCCTGGACGCCGTCCTGTGCGCGCGGGCCGCGCAGGGCCGGCCGCTGCTGGGGATCTGCGGCGGCTACCAGATGCTCGGCCGGCACATCGACGACCCGGTCGAGTCCGGCGCCGGTGAGGTGGACGGCCTCGGCCTGCTGCCGGTGACCACCACTTTCGCCCCTGACAAGCTGCTCGGCCGCCGTGCCGGGACGACGTCCGGCGGCCTGGCCGTGACCGGCTACGAGATCCGCCACGGCCGGCTCACCGTCCACGACACCGGGCCGGCCGCGAGGTCGGCCGGGACGCCGGCCGCCGAGCCGTTCGCCGCGGACGGTGTGCGTGCCGGCGCGGTCGCCGGCACGAGCTGGCACGGCCTGCTGGAGAACGACGAGTTCCGCCGGGAGTTCCTCGTCGACGTGGCGGCCCGCGCCGGACGGTCGTTCGTCCCGGCCCGCACCTGCTTCGCCGACGTCCGCCGGCGCCGCCTCGATGCTCTCGGCGACCTGGTCGCGGACCATCTCGACACCACGGCCGTGCGCAGGCTGCTCGACGGCGGTCCACCGGCCGGCCTTCCCTTCGTCCCACCGGGGGCACCGAGGTAAGAACCGCCGTGTCCGGTCACCGGCCGGTGTGCGGACGTCCGGCGTCCGCCTTCCCGAGGAACTGATCGTTATGGCCAGCTTGGCATGATGCGGGTTGGCCGTCGTCCTCACCCGACAGGCCCGCCCGATCGGTGGCCGAATGTCCATTAATCTGTCGGAAGAGGACCCAAACACCTGTTTCGAATCTTGGTGTCGAATGGTCTGTACCGGTTTGACCGAGAACGAGCAGGATCCGGTGGCATCGCGAGGCGGCGTCATGGGGGGCGATCAGGGGCCGTCCGGGCGCTGATCACCCGGACGGAAGAAAGCTTCAGAACAGGCTCTAAAGGGGGCATTGAGCTTGTCGGATGACCCGTGGTGGCGGAATCCCCATATCGTCGTTCCTTCGGTCGTGGCTCTGCTGGCAGCGGTGATAGGACCGCTGGTGGCTGTGGCGATCGCCGGTGGTGGGACGGTGAAGCCTCCGCCGCCCCCGCCGACCCCGAGCGTGTCGCCTGGCACGGCAAAGCCGACAGTCACCACCCCGCCGAAGCCGGTGGTGAGCACCAGACCGACTCCGATCATCACGAGAACACCTCGTCCGCCATGCACGCCGAGTACATTGTCACCGTCCATCAGGAGCGACCAGACGGACATATGCGATCTGCTGAACTCCAACAAGATCGACCGCAGCTCCTGTCACGGCCGCCCCGACCTCGAGTCGGTCGCCCCCTGGTATGCCTCGGCCGCGATCACATGCGAGACCGCCGAAGGCTCCTCCAAGGTTCAGTTCCTGCGGTATCGAACCTCCACGGATATGGAGGCATACCTGGACCGTGCCGCGAAGTCCGTCAACGGCCTCGGTGACTGCAACCAGGGTCAGGAGATGAACGGCACCTGGCACACCCCTACCAGCGCGACCCTGGGTCGCAAAGTGTGTATTTTTCTGAAAAGCGGTAAGTTTCAGATCAACTGGGCGTTCAACATGGAGCGCGTCGTGGCGATCCGGGAGGACCAGTCGGCTACGTCCGCGGCTTCCTGGTGGTACAAGAACGCCTGCGTCCTCAACAGATGTTGATCGTGCGACGCGCAGTCCGGCATGGTCCGGCTATGCGCGGTTCGCATCTCCCTCATCCATCGAGTTCCTCATGTATCAGGGTGAGAAATCAGTCATAAACCAACCATGCGTTTGAACGAACCTGTCGGAGAACGGGAGGCCCGGGCGGGGACACCGGCCGACCTTCCCTTCGTCCCGTCGTCGGGAGCGCCGAGGCGACACCCCCCGCCTCCGGTCACCGGCTGGCGGGACGTACGGGGGCGGCTGAGCCCGCGTCCGGCGGAACAGATTCCGATCTGTCTAGACTGACTAGAGTATGCCGTTGGTCCGCCGGGTTGTGAGGTGTCAGCATACGGAATGGATCTCCACTGTGCCGGTGGACCGCCTGTACCTGTCCGTACTGACCATAGGGGAAATCACACACGGCATCACACGCCTGCTCGAACGGGGTGACCATCGACAGGCAGCCGTTTTCGAAGGCTGGTTGGACGACGTCATCGAAGAATTCGGCGAACGGATCGTGCCGGTGACCCTCACCATCGCGCGGGCATGGGCAGCGCGCAGCGGAGCACACCCCGTTCCCACGGTTGACGCGCTCATCGCGGCCACCGCCAAGACGCACGACTGGACGCTGGTCACCCGCAACACCAAGGATTTCGACCACACCGGGGTACGTCTGTTGAACCCCTTCACCGGCTGATCCTTTCACCCCATCGGGAGCATCGACGTGACACGCCCTGGCACCGAACCGGTGATCGTCCTGCTGTCCACCGCCGACACCGAGCTGCTGGCGGCCCGGGCCAGCGGGATGCACTGGCGGGTGGCGAATCCGGCCCGGCTCGCCGCCGCGGACGTCCCCGCCCTGGTGCAGGGCGCGGACGCGGTGGTCGTCCGGCTGCTCGGGGGAGCCCGGACATGGCCCGACGGTCTGGACGCGACGCTCGCCGCCGGGCTGCCCACGGTCGTACTCGGTGGGGAAGCGGTACCCGACGCCGAACTGATGCGCCGCGCCACCGTGCCGGCCGGTGTCGCAACCGAGGCGCTCGGATACCTGGTGGAGGGCGGCACCACCAACCTCGCCGAGCTGTACCGCTTCCTCGCCGACACGCTGCTGCTGACCGGGTTCGGGTTCGCGCCGCCCACGGCGATGCCCGCGGCCGGAGTGCACGGCGAGCGGACGGCCAAGACGGACCGTCCGACCGTCGGTGTCGTGTTCTACCGGGCGCACGCGACGTCCGGGAACACCGGGTTCGTGGACGTGCTGTGCGACGCGCTGGACGCGCGCGGGGTCAACGCCCGGCCGGTGTTCGCCACCTCGCTGCGCGGGCTGGACTCCGCCCCGGGCGGTGTTCTCTCGCTGCTGGCGGGGGTGGACGCACTGATCGTGACGGTGCTCGCGGCCGGCGGCACCCGGCCGGCCGACGCCTCGGCGGGCGGGGACGACGAGGCGTGGGACGTCAGCGCGCTCGCCGCGCTCGACGTGCCCGTGCTGCAGGGCCTGTGCCTGACGTCGTCCCGTGCGCAGTGGGCGGGCAGCGACGCGGGGCTGTCACCGATGGACGCGGCCATGCAGGTCGCGATCCCCGAGTTCGACGGCCGGATCATCACGGTGCCGTTCTCGTTCAAGGAGTCCGGGCCGGACGGGGTGCCCGTCTACGTGGCCGACACCGAACGCGCCACCCGCCTTGCCGGGATCGCCGCCCGGCTGGCCCGGCTGCGGCACGTCCCGAACGCCGAGAAGAAGATCGCGCTGGTGCTGTCGTCGTACCCGACCAAGCACGCCCGGGTCGGCAACGCCGTGGGCCTGGACACCCCAGTCTCCGCCGTCCGGCTGCTGGACGCGCTGCGTGCGGCCGGCTACGACCTGGGGGAGGACGACCAGGACAACTCGGACGACCCACGCAGTCTGGACGGCGTGGACGGCGTGGACGGACGGCCAGGGAGGCAGCCGGTCCCCACCGACGGGGACACGCTCATCCACACGCTCATCGCCGCCGGCGGGCACGACGTCGAATGGCTGACCGAACAGCAGCTCGCGGCCGCGCCGGCACGGGTGCCGGCGCAGGTGTACCGGCGCTGGTTCGACGCGCTGCCGCAATCCCTGCGCGAGGGGATGGTCCGGCACTGGGGTGATCCGCCCGGCACCCTCTACGTCGACGCCCCCACGGAGGTTCCCGGGAACGTTCCCGGTGGCGGCCGTGGCAGCGGTGGCAGCGGTGGCGGCCTGCCGCGGCTCGCTGATG
>NZ_CAAAFT010000262.1:5134-7465 GCF_900634765.1 Candidatus Protofrankia californiensis
CGGCCGTGGCAGCGGTGGCAGCGGTGGCAGCGGTGGCGGCCTGCCGCGGCTCGCTGATGCGCGGGAACCCGCGATCGTGCTGGCCGCATTGCGGTTCGGCAACATCCTGCTCATGATCCAGCCGCCGCGGGGGTTCGGGGAGAACCCGGTGGCGATCTACCACGACCCGGACCTGCCGCCGTCCCACCATTACCTGGCCGCCTACCGCTGGCTGGACGAGGAGTTCGGCGCGGACGCGATCGTGCACCTGGGCAAGCACGGCACCCTGGAGTGGCTGCCCGGCAAGGGACTGGGCCTGTCGGCGGAGTGCGCACCGGACGCGGTCGCGGGTGACCTGCCGCTGATCTACCCGTTCCTGGTCAACGACCCCGGGGAGGGCACGCAGGCCAAGCGCCGGGCGCACGCGGTCATCGTCGATCATCTGGTGCCGCCGATGGCCCGCGCCGACACCTACGGTGATATGGCCAGGCTGGAACAGCTCCTGGACGAGCACGCCACCCTGGCCGCACTGGACCCGGCGAAGCTGCCGGCGGTCCGGGCGCAGATCTGGACGCTCATCCAGGCCGCCCAGCTCCATCATGATCTCGGGCTGGACGAGCGTCCCGGCGACGACGACTTCGACGACTTCCTGCTGCACGTCGACGGATACCTCTGCGAGGTGAAGGACACCCAGATCCGTGACGGTTTGCACATCCTCGGCGACGCGCCGGCCGGTGAGGCGCGGGTGAACCTGGTCCTGGCGATCCTGCGGGCGTCACAGGTGTGGAGCGGCACGGCGCGGGCGCTACCGGGATTGCGGGCCGCGCTCGGCCACGTCGAGGGCGCCGGCGCCGCGCGCGCGGAAGTCGACGGCTTCGAGGCGACCGCCCGCGCGCTCGTCGCCGGCATGGATGCCGCCGGCTGGGACCCTGACGCGGCATCCAGGGTGTGCGCGGACGTTCTACAGTCCGGCGCTCTCCCGTCCGGCACCCTCCAGCCCGGTGCCGGGGAAACCACCGGAACAGCCACCAGGAGCGCCATCGAAGGAGCCACCGGGGCGGCTGGCGGCGGGGTCGGCCGTGCCGCCAGCACCGGGTACGCCGAGGTCGAGCGGGTGCTCGCGTTCGCCGCGTCCGAGGTGGTGCCTCGCCTGGACCGGACACCGGACGAGATCACCAATGTGCTCCGGGCGCTGGCCGGTGGGTTCGTGCCGCCCGGACCGTCGGGCTCGCCCACCCGGGGGCTGGTCAACGTGCTGCCGACCGGGAGGAACTTCTGCTCGGTCGACCCGAAGGCGATCCCGTCCCGGCTGGCCTGGGAGACCGGCCGTGCGCTCGCCGACTCGCTGCTCGCCCGCCACCTCGCCGACACCGGCGCCTACCCGGCCTCGGTGGGCCTGACCGTCTGGGGCACCTCCGCCATGCGCACGCAGGGTGATGACATCGCGGAGGTGCTGGCGCTGCTCGGCTGCCGTCCTACCTGGGACGACGCCTCCCGGCGGGTGACCGGTTTCGAGGTGGTGCCCCTGTCGGAGCTGGGCCGGCCCCGGGTGGACGTGGTGGTGCGGATCTCCGGTTTCTTCCGGGACGCCTTCCCCCACGTGATCGCGCTGCTGGACGAGGCGGTGACCACCGTCGCCGCCCTCGACGACGAGGCCGACGCCGACAACCTGCTTGCCGCGCACGTCCGCGCCGACCTCGCGCGCGACGGTGCCGCCCACGGTGACCGGCGGCGGGCGACCACCCGGATCTTCGGCTCGAAACCGGGAGCGTACGGCGCCGGGCTGCTGCCCCTGATCGATTCGCGGGAGTGGCGGTCGGACGCGGACCTCGCCGAGGTGTACGCGGTCTGGGGCGGCTACGCCTACGGCCGCGACCTCGACGGCCGGGAGGCGCGCGCCGACATGGAACAGGCGTTCCGCCGCATTCAGGTGGCCGTGAAGAACGCCGACACCCGCGAACACGACCTTGTCGACTCCGACGACTACTTCCAATATCACGGCGGAATGGTCGCGGCGGTACGGGCGCTCACCGGTGCGTCCCCGGCCGCCTACATCGGGGACAGCGCCATACCGGACGCGGTCAGGACACGCACCCTGCAGGAGGAGACCCACCGGGTGTTCCGCGCCCGGGTGGTGAACCCGCGGTGGATCGCGGCGATGCGCCGCCACGGCTACAAAGGCGCGTTCGAACTGGCCGCGACCGTCGACTACCTGTTCGGTTACGACGCCACCGCCGGTGTCGTCCAGGACTGGATGTACGAGTCGCTGGCCGCGTCCTACGTCTTCGACCCGGAAACCCGCGACTTCATGCGGGCGTCCAACCCGTGGGCGCTGCGCGGCATTGCCGAACG
>NZ_CAAAFT010000263.1:0-2302 GCF_900634765.1 Candidatus Protofrankia californiensis
GGTAGGAACCCATGGCCTTCCCAGTCGCGGCCGGCATCCGCTTGTAACAGGTATGGAAACCAGAGCTGCGGGCCGCCCGGGTCGTGGGCGGCCCGCAGGCCGTGGGTTTTCTGTCCCTGCCGTTCCGGAGGCCGTCGGCGTGTGCTGGCACACCCGTTCACATGTTCAGGCCGTGGAACTCCTGTGGGCGCCATGGTGGCTTGAAAGGGTATGCCAGCGGGCCGTTATCTGTCCGGCGGTTCCGGTGGCCGGATGGGGCTCCTCGGCAAGCTCCTACTTGCTGTCGTGCTTGTCGTGCTTGTCGTACGACTTGTTGTGGTCGTACTTTCCGTTGTCGTGCTTCTTGTGGTCATACTTCTTATAGTCGTACTTCTTGTCGTCGTCGTGCTTCTTGTCGTCGTGCTTCTTATAGTCGTGCTTCTTATAGTCGTACTTCACATGGTCGTACTTGTCGTGATCGTACTTGTTGTCGTACGACTTCTCGATCTGGCTCGTCGACGGGGCTGCCTGGGCGACCGTCGGGGCGAACAGGAAGGCCGCGAGGGCAACGCCTACTGCGAGCAGCAGGTACACGGGCTTTTTCGCGAGCGTCATGTCACTCCCTTTCATGGTTGGCCGGTAAGCCGATGACTACAGCTTGGGCGCCCTGGTCCAGCATTCCCGTTCACCGCGCAGTGGTAAACATTGTCACCTTGACGCGATTTTCTGACGGGGAGTGACAGCGCCGGATGCGGTCATGGCCGCCAGGCGTTAACATTGGCGCCCCACCCCACCCCCGTCGCAGTGAATGGCTTCGAAGCGCGTCCGGGATCGGTGGCCGTAGCCCTACCAAACCATCAGAGAATGCAATAGCGGGCCGGTGGCCGCCGGGTGCACATTGTCCGGGTGTCCCATCCGGACAGAAAAAGACAGGAAAGATAGGAAGGGGTGGCCTGTTGATCACGTCCGGCGGTTCACGGCTCTCCGCGGGTCGGCGTCCCGATGATCATCTTGTGGCCGTTCGGAAGGCAGCGGCGGCCTGCGTCTGCGCCGGCGCGCCCGCGGTGTGACGCCCGGCTCGCGGGTACCGCGGTGGT
Organism: Candidatus Protofrankia californiensis; assembly: GCF_900634765.1. NCBI lineage: Bacteria > Bacillati > Actinomycetota > Actinomycetes > Frankiales > Frankiaceae > Protofrankia > Candidatus Protofrankia californiensis. Next base: position 1,077 of record NZ_CAAAFT010000263.1, read on the forward strand.
CGAGCATGAGCGTGAACGGCCGGCCCGGCGCCTGCCCGGCCATCACGCGCTCGACATGGATGAGAAGATCGTCGAAACGCGGCGCGCGTAGGACCTCGGCGGAGGGCAGGAGCGCCCACCAGCTGTCACTATCGGTACTTTGACCGAATATGACCACCGGCGGCTCTGCCATGACGACAACATTGCCGGTCGTCCGCGGACGACCGGCGGCAATAGAGTGAACATATGGTTACGGGTAGTTATGCAACCGGGCTGTAGCGCCGGTGCCCGGCCCGCCACCGCACTGGGCCGCCGTACCGTCTCACGAGCCTGACGGCGGGTGGGCGTGACGATCGGCAGGCCTAACCAAGGCCGGTCGAGGGGCCGCAGAGACCGACGGTGATCAAATTCGCTCGGCCGACGGCAGGGTCCTGCCGTCGGCCGCACCCGGTCCGGCGACTATCCGTACCTCTCCCAGGCGCAGCGTAGCACCGCACTGCGAGCAGGCCGGGACCGCCTCGGCCACATGTCCGCAGGTCTCGTGCACGAGCTCGACGGGCGGGCCGGCGGGGGGCGTGGCCCACCGGTCGCCCCACTGCCGCATCGCGGTCAGCACCTGCCAGAGATCGCGTCCCTTGTCGGTGAGCCGGTAGTCGTAACGGACCGGGTGTTCCTGGTAGGGGACGCGGTCGAGGACACCGTGGGCGAGGAGATGGTCGAGCCGCTGGGCGAGGACGTTGCGGGCGATGCCGAGTCGCTCCTGGAAGTCGTCGAAGCGAGAGACCCCGAAAAAGGCGTCCCGGAGGATCAGTGGCGTCCACCACTCGCCCACGACCTCCAGGTACTGGGCAATCGAGCAGTTCACATCCTCGAAGCTGACCCGCCGCATGACCGGACGATACAGAGTTGCGTGACGGAACTGAAGAGTTGCATGACAGAACTCAACGTGTCTACCGTGCGTTGCATGACAAGACCTACTGCGGAAGCAGATGATCACCCGGGGTCGGCGGATCGCCCGGGGCTCGTGCTGGCAATCGTGTGTGCCGGCGTGGTTCTGCCCAGCCTCGACCTGTTCATCGTCAACGTCGCTCTGCCACAGATCTCCGGCGACTTCCACGGCGCGAGCCTGAGCAACCTGTCCTGGGTGCTCAACGCCTACGCGATCATCTTTGCCGCCCTGCTCGTCCCAGCCGGACGGCTCGCCGACCGCGCCAGCCGGAAGAGCGGCTTCCTCCTCGGCCTTGGCC
>NZ_CAAAFT010000263.1:2593-6151 GCF_900634765.1 Candidatus Protofrankia californiensis
ACTCGTCGCCTTCCGTGGCATCCAGGCGGTCGGCGCGGCTGTTGTGGTGCCCACCTCCCTGAGCCTGGTGCTCGCCGCCTACCCGCCCGCCCGCCGCAGCGCGGCAGTGCGCACCTGGACCGCGATGGGCGGACTGGCCGCAGCCTTCGGACCAGTTGCCGGGGGTCTTCTGGTCAGCGCCAGCTGGCGATGGGCGTTCCTGGTGAACATCCCCGTCGGGATCGCGGCCCTCGTCGCAGGCGCCCGTATTCTGCCCGACCCGCCGGGGGAACGCGGCCCGCTGCCGGACGCCGCCGGAACGGCCCTGCTCACCATCGGAATCGGGGCGCTGACGTTCGGCCTGGTCAAGAGTGGCGACTGGGGCTGGGGTTCCTGGCGGGTCATCGGCCTGCTCGTCGCCACCGCAGCACTCGTCGTGGCATTCCTGGCCCGTTCGGCGCGCCACAGCAGCCCGGTCCTCGAACTCGCCCTGCTGCGCAGCCGCAGCTTTTCGGTGACGTTGGGTAGCGCAATACTGTTCTCCGCCGCGTTTGGCGCCATGTTGCTGTCGGTCGTGCTGTGGGCGCAGGACGGGTGGGGCTGGTCCGCCCTTCGGACCGGCCTTGCGGTGGCCGTAGGACCGGCCATGGTGCCGCTGCTGTCAGTGGCCGCCGGCCGGCTCATCCCGCGCCTGGGGCCTGGGGCGGTCATCGCCCTCGGCTGTACGGTCTTCTCCGCCGGCGTGCTGTGGTGGGCGATCTCGGTTGGTCCGGAACCCGACTACCTCCGCGACCTGCTCGGCGGCATGCTGCTCACCGGTATCGGTGTCGGGCTGACCCTGCCCACTGTGTTCTCCACCGCTGCCACCTCACTGCCACCCGCGCGATTCGCCACCGGCTCGGCCGTGGTCAGCATGGCCCGCCAGATCGGTATCGCCGTCGGCGTCGCCGTGTTCGTGGCTGTGCTCGGCACCCCGGACGGGCCGCAGTCGCGGCTGCTCGGCTTCCAGCGCGGCTGGTATTTCATCGCCGCGATCTCCCTGGCTGGCGGGCTCCTCGCGCTGGCTCTACCCCGTCCCGGGCGACGGGCCGCCACTGTGGTCGACGACACCGCGGACGCCGCGGCGGTCGACGGCACGGCGTCCGTCAGCGTTGGTTGAATTTCGCCAGCGGCCAGGGTGCGGGTGCTTCGTCGGCTGCCTCGTCGGGCGTTTCGTCAAAGGCGATCCCGGCGCGTGCGGCCAGGGCGACCGCCTCCAGCCCGGAATGGACCTCGAGCTTGCCGAGCAGGTTCTGAACATGGGTACGCACAGTGTTCGAGGAGAGGAACAGCCGCGCGGCGATGGTGTTGCGGTCGAGCCCGTTCACCATGCACTGCAGGATCTGCCGCTCGCGGTAGGTGAGGGTCGAGATCTTCTTCTCCGCGGGGGACGGCTGTGCCGACCGCGCCAGGTCGGTGAGAACGGGCCCCAGCAGGGATGGCGGAAACCAGCTCTCACCGTTGCGGGTGCCTCGCACCACGGACATCAGATGGTGCAGACCCAGCCGTTTCGGCACCCACGAGCGCACTCCGGACCGTACCGCGGCGGTGGCCAGGCGAGGGTCGTCCATGTCGGTCACAACGACTGTCGGTAGCCGGTCGCACAGCCGCCGCAATCGTCTGACGAGCTCGGCCGCATCCTCCCCGAGCAGTTCCACGTCCAGCAGAAGAATGTCCACCTCGCGCATTTCCAGAACCCTGGTGGCCGCCTCCGCGTTGTGCACCACGTCCACCACCGTGAAATCGTGCTCGGCGCGCATGGCGGCAGCGAGAACACCGCTGAACGCCCGCTGGGAATCGGCGATCAATATTCGACTCGGTTGCATGCTGGATATGTACCGGCCGCGTGCTTTCAGTACACCTCCGATCAGCCCGGGAGCCGGCCGCGCGGAAGGGCCGGCCTCGGCAGGGTCAGCCGTAGAAGAGCCGGCCGCGGAAGGGGGCGGTCAGCCGGCGCGATCCACCAGCCCGACCCTGACCGCCAGCGCGGCGGCCTCCATCCGGCTGTGTACGCCGAGTTTGTTCAGCACGTTCTGGATGTGTGAGCGCGCCGTGTTCACCGTAATACCGAGCTCTGCCGCGAGAATGGCGGTGCTCTGCCCTCGTCCGAGCCGGACGAGCACGTCCCGCTCCCGGTTGGTCAGCAGGTTCTCGACAGTGGCCGACGCACCGGAGTAATGGGGTGCGTGCACGGCCCGCACGGCGACGTTCGCGTCGGTCATCGTCTTTCCATGACCGACGCATTCCGCAATCGCGATGACCCGTTCGATGTCCTGCGTCTTGGACGCGAATCCACCGACACCGGCCCGGATGGCGGCATTGATCGCCGCGATGTCGGTGGAACCGGTGAGCAGCAGCAGTTTTGTCACCGGTGTCAGGTCGGCCAGGGAACGGATCAGCTCCAGACCACCCCCGTCCAGGAAACCCAGGTCGATCATCCCCAGGTCGGGTCGATGACATCGGATCACGCCCTCGGCGTCGGCGGCGGTGAAAGCCACGGCGCACACCGTCCAGCCCCGTGCGGTCAGCATCGCGGCCATGGCCTCGACGAACATCCGGTGGTCGTCGCAGAGAACCACCCTCACGACGCAACCCGGCGGGTGTCCCGGGGCGGATCGGTCTGCGCCGCCGTCATGCTTCCCCCATACCTTCGCATACCTTCGCTCGACAACGAGGACCGATTGACTCCTACCCGGCCACGGCGACGGTATGCCATATGCACTCCGCGACACATTGAGCGGCATCAAGCGACATTACGTGCCGGCGGGATTATCGGTGACCGCTGCCGGCGGTGGCCACGCCGGCGCGATGCGCCATATGTCTGTCAAGCGTGGCGGCGGCATCACCTGAGATCCGGGTAGGTATCGGTCGTACCGACGTATCCCGACGGACCGTGAGCAGTGAGATTCCCGCGGTCTCAAGCAGCTCATTTGTGCTGACTCCACGTGCTTTACCGGCCCGCCAGCGTGTTGACACTGATGTGGACGTCAATTCGTTGTTGTTCGGGTTTGGGTGTACCGGGAAGGAACTGCTACGGTACCTCCGCCCGGGGGGGCGTCGTAGCCGCGAGGAAGTAGCGTGCCAAAAGATCATATGTCTGTGCCGATCAGTCTGCGATCCCGGGTTCGGCGCCGATCCGCCGTGTTGATGTCAGCCCTGCTGACACTGCTGACAAGCGCCGGCCTGGAAGCCTGTCAGAATCCGCAGCTGCCGGTGCCTGTCCCACCACCTCCCCCGACCACGTCGGCGACGCTCTACTCGCCGGCGAGCTCCTGGAACGCCCCTGTCCCGGGGAGCGCGAGCGTCGACGTGAACTCGGCCACGATGCTGCGGACGGTCGTCGCGGCGGCGCAGGCGCAGGGCTTCGTGATCGCGGTCAAGGAGTGGTCGCGGCCGCTGCACTACGCCGACTCGACGACGTCACGCCACACCGTCTCACTGACCGCCCCGTGGGCGCCGGCGTCGACGATGTCCGGCGTCCCGATCCCCGCGAACGCCGCGCCCGACCCGGCCGACGACGGCCACATGGTGGTCATCGAC
>NZ_CAAAFT010000263.1:6371-9527 GCF_900634765.1 Candidatus Protofrankia californiensis
GGTCGGGCTGGTACCCCCACGGCCTGTCGGCAACCGGCTCGGGCGCGGCGGGCGCCGCGGGCCTGATCCGGCCCGAGGAGCTGCGGGAAGGCGAGATCAAACACGCCCTGTTCTTCGCTTACCCGGACACGAGGGCCGGCGGTCCTGTCCTGCCGGCCACCGAGGCCGACGGGAGGAGCACAGGCTCCGGAGCGATCCCCGAGGGCGCGCGCCTGCAGATCGACCCGGGCGTGGACCTGTCGACACTCGGCCTCAACCCGTACGAAATGATCATTGCCCGTGCGCTCCAGAGATACGGGATGATCCTCGGCGACACGGGCGGGGGAGTCGGTCTTGTCGCACAGAATCCGCTCTCGACCGCGGTGCCCTATCCCTGGGGGGAGCAGACGTATGTCGACCTGCCGCAGAGCCTGCTCGCGCACATGCGTGTGCTGACGCTCGGCCGACCGTACGACAACGCCGGCTACGTCGAGCCGACCGGCTGCGCGACGCTGAGTTAGCGGCTCTTTGCGGATATCTTGATCATCCTGTTCGGTGTCGCGTCCTGTGCGCATCCTCCGACAGCGGGTCCGGATCCGGTTACTTCATACCTTCGGGGGGCAGGTGACAGGGCATGAACCGAGCGAGCCTCATCCGCGACAGTATCGGTTGGGACGTTGCGAACTGGTCGAGGTGCCTGTCGTTCTGGGAAAAACACAGCAGAGTGGACGCAAGAGTGGACGCAGCCGCCCCGAGCGTTCTCGAGATCGGTTTCGGTGGAACGCACGGAGGTCTCTCACTGTGGCTGGCCACAAAGGGATTCCAGGTCGTGTGTTCCGGCCTGGAGGAACCGTCATCGGCTGCCCGGCGTCTGCACGCGGAGTACGGAATCAGTGATGCGATCACGTACGAGAGGATCGACGTGCTGAGTATCCCGTACGTGGCGGCCTTCGACATAGTTGCCTTCAAGTCGCTGCTCCCGGGAATGACCACCAGTGGTGACAGCTGGCCCGTCCCTCAACGAAACGCGATCTCGAACATGCACCGGGCGCTGAAGCCGGGTGGTGAGCTGTGGTTCGCGGAGAACGCGGCGGGGACCAGGATCCACAACTTCTTCCGCACGCATTTCGGCTGGGGCAGGAAGGGGTGCAGTTACCTTCCGTCCGAGGATGCCGTCGGGTTGTTGTCCGCTTTCGGGACGGTCGACTACACGACACTGGGGATACTCGGCGGGTTCGGGCGGTCCGAACGGCAGCGGCGGGCGCTCGGCGCCGTCGACCGGGCTCTGTGCGAACGGGTCACACCGGAGGGTTGGCGGTACATCATCACCGGCATCGTCCGCAAGAACGCCGGGATGCGCCCCCGGGAAAAGCGTCCCGAGGAAATCGGTACGCCGAACACGGTATATCATGCGGCGCACTGATACAGCGGCCGAGGATACCGGGAAAATCAGCGCCACAACGTCGGCCGACCACCGGAAAACGATCGACGTCGTTATCTCCACGTACGACGAGGAACGATATGTCGGCCGTTGCCTGGACGAGGTGCTGGCGCAGGACTATCCGGCGGAGCTGGTGCGGGTCTGGCTGGTCGACGGCGGTTCACAGGACCGCACCGTCGCGATCGCCTCCGAGCGGGCAGCCACCGACGGGCGCCTGACGGTGATTGCTGACGGGCGCCGCCGCAACCTTCCCGAAGCGTTGAACCTCGGCACCAGAGGCTCCTCGAACGAACTGGTCGCGAAGGTGGACGCGCACGGCTACCCGGAACGCGACTTCCTCAGCCGCGCCGTCGACGTTCTGCGGCGCAGCCCGTCCGATGTCGCCTGCGTGGGCGGCCGCCCGGAGCAACACGGCGACACCCGCTTCGGGGAGGCGGTCGCGCTCGCCCGTACATCTCACTTCGGCGTCGGGGGCAGCGTGTATTCCGGCAGGACGGAACACGAGTTCGTCGACACCGTCCAGTGCGGCGTCTACCGACGCGCGGCGCTCGAGCACGTCGGACTTTTCGACCCCGCAATGGCCTATGGTGAGGACGAGGAGCTGAACTGGCGCTTGCGGCAGGCGGGCCGCCGGATCCTCCTCGACACCTCGATCAGATTTCACTATATAACACGGCCTTCCTGGCGGGCCGTCTTCCGCCAGTACTACCGATATGGTCGCGCCCGGGTACGTGTGTGCCGGGCACACCACACCATGGTCCGGCCACGGCACCTGGCTCCGGCGTCTTTCCTGCTCACGTTTGTGGGGTTGGCGGGGGCGTCGGTTTTCGTACCGAGGGCGCGCCTGGCCCTCGCCGTCGGTGCGCTGGCATACACGGTCGCGGCGTTGACGTCGGCGGTTGCGGCGGTGGGGCGCGCGCACGGAGACGGGCCTGCTCCTGACGTGGTCGTTGCCGGAGGCCGTCCGGACGAATGGTCGGCGATGACTGCTGAAGTCGCGGCCTGCTCCAAAATCGCGGTCTGTTTCGGCGCGCTGCACACAGGCTATGGTCTCGGCACATTGCGGGGGCTCCTGGACCGTCCGCGGCAACACGCCTGAAACCCGCCGAGTCCTGAAAAGGGCTCTGAAAAGCTTTGACGAGTCAGGTCAGCCGTTCAGGTCAGCCGTCACCTCGAAGTGTGTTCGCCGCTGCCGCCCGGGATGGCACCAGCCGCGCTGAACAGCGCAGGCCGACGCGCCCGAGCACGAGCGCGTCACGCCACCGCGGGACGAGGTTGACCCGGCCGGTTCCCAGCGTCCGCGCGAAGATGATCCCGACCACCATTCCGCCGACCGAGTATGCCAGCACCGAGGCAACCGACGCCCCGACACCTCCGTGCCCGGGAATGAGAACAATGTCGAGCCCTACCGTGACGACGAACGCGACACCCACCGCCGCGGTCTCCAGCAGTGGTTTTCCCCGCGCGGTCAACGCGTTGCCCAGCAGCTTGAGCGCGACGATACCGAACGCGCCCGCCGTCAGAATGCGCAACTGGACGATCGAACCCTGGAACTCGACACCGAAGACGGTCACGCAGAGAAAAGGTGCGGCAAGGATCAGGGCGACGCCGAGGAGGAGCGTTATCAGGACCGCCGCGCGGAACACGGCCGCCGCCTCGTGGCCGGCGTCGCCGCCCCTGGAGCGCACCAGGTCCGGTCGCTGCACAGCGGCCAGTGCCGTCGGCAGGTAGAAGAG
>NZ_CAAAFT010000263.1:9552-10354 GCF_900634765.1 Candidatus Protofrankia californiensis
AGCCACTGGTCGAGTTTGTAGTTGGCGAGCAGCATCGTCTGCCCGACGTGCGCCTTCATCCCGAAGCCGAGTGACCGCCTCGCCAGGCGCATGTCGGGGCGGCCGAACCCGGCTGAGCGACACGCCACATACCAGGCCATCAGCAATGTGCCCAGCACCTGGCCGCCCATGCATGCGGCGACCGCGGTGCCGACGCTGATCAGACCGAGCACGGCAAGCAGGCCGTTGACGCTGACGTTCACCAGCGGGGCGAGCAGGTATGCCGCGTTCGCGAACCCGAAGGCGTAGTCGGCCTGCACCAGGAACAGCAGGTAGACCTGGAGGATCAGCATCGGGATCGAGGCGAGCACGAGCCAGCGCAGGCCACCCGACGAATGTCCGCCGATATGGGGGAAAATAGCGATCAGGCCGCTCACGGCGCCAGCGGCGATTGTCCCCAGGAGGAGGGCTAGCAGCACCGAGTTGGTTGCCAGTGCCGGTCGCAGCTCGGGCTCGGCCGAGGCGAAGTTGACGTTTGCCTGCTCCACTCCCAACAGGGAGAGTTGGGAGACGACGTACGCGATCACGGTGAGAAAGGCGACGTCGCCCCTGCCCGTGGCGCCCAGCGCCCGCGCGACAATAAGCACGTTGGCCAGCGAGAGGACGGCGACCACAAGCTGAGTGCCCCAGGTCGCGAGCGCGGACGAGACGAAGGTGGGATGCCGAGGGCCGCTGTCGTCACCCGCCCTCGAAGGCGCGACCATCCGAGGAGCCTATATTCGCCGTTCGCCGTTCGCCGTTCGCCGTTCGCTCACGCGTCCAC
>NZ_CAAAFT010000263.1:10997-11814 GCF_900634765.1 Candidatus Protofrankia californiensis
GAGCCTATATTCGCCGTTCGCCGTTCGCCGTTCGCTCACGCGTCCACGCGCCCCTGGTGCTCCCGGCGTTCCGGGCCGGACGGTCCCGTCCCCGTCTCGCTGCGACTGGCCGGCCGCCGGGGAGCCGGGTTATGATCAGGACTGTCTGCTGACTATTCATGACTACTCGTGGCCATGCTTGTCACCGAGCGCCGATCTGGATGACCGAATATGTACCGCCGTCTGGGCATCTACTCCGACGACGTCTTCTGGCTTGAGGAGACCGTTTGGCTTGAGGAGACCGTTGCCGGGCGGCGGATCTCCTCCGACCAGGCGTTCCTCCTCTTCGCCTGTGCGGTCGGGCAACGCTTTGACGGACTGGTCCTGTTCGGCCGTACGGTCCACGCGGACAGGCCCGCGGATCACGTCCTCTCGCCCAGCGTGGAGCTCGTCGAGCTGCCGTACTACGACAGCCTGCGCCGGGTGGGCGAGCTGGTGCGTGCGGCCGCCGGCACCGTTGCCGGGATGTGGCGGGGGCTGGCACGGGTGGACATCGTGTGGGTGCTCGGGCCGAACCCGTTCGGAACGGTACTGATCGCGCTCGCGCTCCTGCGGCGCAGGCGGGTCGTGCTCGGCGTGCGCCAGGACACGCTCGCGTACTTCCGCAGCCGCCTGCCGAGCCGCCGGTGGGCACCGGCGCTCGTGCCGGTCTGGGGGATGGACAGGCTCTACCACCTGCTGGCGCGGCGGCTGCCGACGACAGTCGTCGGGCAGGAACTCGCCCGTGGTTACGGACCTCGTCGGTACCGACCGGGTCCGTACGGGCCGGGTCCGTACG
>NZ_CAAAFT010000263.1:11839-12530 GCF_900634765.1 Candidatus Protofrankia californiensis
GAACTCGCCCGTGGTTACGGCGCCCGTGGTTACGGACCTCGTCGGTACCGACCGGGTCCGTACGGGTCGCGTGGTCACGGGCAGAGCCGGTCGGCGGTCCTGCCGATGACGGTCACCCTGGTGTCTGCCCGGGATGTCGCCGTAGCCGTGCCACAGCGTGACTGGACAGGGCCGGTCGAGCTGCTCGCCGTCGGCCGTATCGACCTGGAGAAGAACCCTCTTCTGCTCGTCGAGGCACTTGCACGGCTGCAGCGGGAGCGGTCGGACCGGTATGTGCTGCGGCTGGTCGGCCGTGGACCGCTCGAGGACGCGGTTCGGCGACATGCTCACCGGCTCGGCGTCGACAGACGCATCGTGTTCGGAGGTTACGTCCCCTTCGGCCCGGCTCTCCTCCAGCTCTACCGGCGTGCGCACATCCTTGTGCACGTCTCGCTCACCGAGGGCGTGCCGCAGGTGCTGATCGAGAGCCTCGCCTGCGGCACGCCCGTCGTGGCGACCGACGTCGGCGGCGTGCGCACCGCGCTCGATGCCGGGCGCGCCGGCCTGCTCGTGCCGCCCTCGGACGTCCAGGGGCTGGTGGACGCGGTGAACCGCCTCGTCGACGACGGTGACCTGCGGGACCGTCTGGTTGCCCGCGGTCTTGAAATAGCGCGCGCCGCGACCCTGGAGGCCGAGGCCGACCGGGTCGCCC
>NZ_CAAAFT010000264.1:0-8745 GCF_900634765.1 Candidatus Protofrankia californiensis
CGAAGCCGGATCCGGCAGGAACCCCGGATCCGGCAGGCTTTCGTCACCATATCGGTTGCAGAACGATCGGTTGCAGAACGCCAGGCCCTGTTCGCGGGATGTCCGTCCGCCGGGACATCCACCAGGACGGGGCTCACTACCAGGGAAAAGCTTGTCGCCGGGACAAAGCTTGTCGCCGAGGCGCTGCTGGCGGCCGCTTTGTTGCTGGTAGCCCTGCCGGCGCTTCTTCTGGTCGCGCTCGCCATCAAGATCGAATCAAGAGGGCCCGTGTGTTATCGAGCCCTGCGGGTGGGCCATCGGGGCGATCCGCTGACCGTCCTGAAATTCCGGAAGATGCGGGTGAGGACGTCGGGGCCACCGGTGACAGCGGCCGGCGACGAACGGTTCACGCGTATCGGTGCCTTTCTTGCGCGCCGGCGGATCGATGAGATCCCCCAGTTGTGGCACGTCCTGCGAGGGCAGATGAGTCTGGTCGGCCCAAGGCCCGAGGACCCCCGGTTCGTGGCCCTGCACCAGGACGCATACCAGGATATCCTGGCGGTTCGTCCTGGTTTGTCGGGGTGGACGCAGCTCGTCTTCCGGGACGAGAGCAAACTGATCGGCGACGGGGACCCGGTGCGTCGTTATGTCGACGACCTGCTCCCGGAGAAGGTGCGACTCGACCGCCTGTACGCCGGTGACCGCCGACTCACCACCGACTTCAAGCTGCTGCTGTGGACGCCGCTTGTGATGTTCTGCCGCTTCGACGTCGAATACGACGGGCAAAAAAAGCAGTTCCGGCTGGTTCGGCATTCTTCGGTCCGGCGTCCCCCGACACGGCCTTCTCCGGTACGGCGGACGTCCGCGGTACCCACGGAACAGCGACAAGATCGCTGGTGTTGCCGCGCACCACCGAACTTCTCGTCGGCGCCGGATGTCATGTCACGCGACGCCCCGCGAGCCGGGCGGACTTCCACTGGGGGCCAAAAAACCGGGGGGCCGAAAATGGGGATACCGATGAGCGGCTTGTCGAACATCAGGGCGGTTATCCTTGCCGGGGGGCTCGGCACCAGGCTGCGCCCGTACACGACAATCATACCCAAACCGCTCGTACCCGTTGGTGAACGTCCGATCCTGCAGCACATAATCGACCGGCTGCGAGCTGTCGGGGTGACCAGGGTCGACCTCTGCGTGAACTATCTGGGGGGACTCATCGCCGCCTATTTCTCCCAGACCCGGATCGAACCGGGAATACAGCTTCACTGGCACTGGGAGGAAAGGCCACTGGGCACGGCCGGGGCGTTGAAGGCGGTCCCCGATCTCGACCAGACGTTCATCGCCATGAACGGCGACGTGCTGACCGGCCTCGACTACCGCGAGCTGGTCGACTTCCATTTCGAGGCCGGCGCCGCCCTGACCATCGCCACCCACAAGAATCCCGTCAACATCGATCTCGGCGTTCTCGAGACCGTCGGCAGCTATGTCAGCGCCTACCGTGAGAAACCAACGCTGCACTATGACGTGAGCATGGGCGTCTACATCTACGAGCCACGGGCGCTGAAATACCTGCCGGGCGGCGAATGCCAGTTCCCGGAGCTGGTCCAACGACTGCTCGCGGCCGGCGAGAAGGTTGCGGCATATCCCAGTGATGCCCCCTGGTACGACATCGGTACTCCCCAGGAATACGAGCGGGCGGTGCAGGACATCGCGCTGCTCACCGAGCTGTGACGTCCTGGCGAGAACCTTTGCCGAGAACACTTTTGCCGAGAACCTTGTCAGGAACCTTGTCGAGGACCTTCCCCGAGGAGCCGGCCGACAATGACGGACCGACAATGACAGACTGGGCCGTGCCGTTGTCACACCTCGTGATCGAGGATGACGACCTTCGGGCGGTGACCGACACCTATCGGTCGGGATGGCTCAGCATGGGGCCGCGGACCCGGGAGTTCGAAGACCTCTTCGCGAGCTTTGTGGGTACGGAGCACGCGGTCGCGGTCACGAACGGGACCGCGGCGCTTCACCTGATGTGCCTCGCGGTCGGACTGACCACCGGTGACGAGGTGATCGTTCCGTCACTGACATTTGTGGCGACCGTCAACGCCGTCCGCTACACGGGCGCGACACCGGTCTTCGCCGACATCGCCGGACTCGCGCGACCATGGATGTCCGCGACAGCCTGCGAACGAATGATCACAAATCGGACGAAAGCCGTCCTGTGCGTCGACTACGGCGGGCACGCCGGAGAGATCGCGGCATTGCGCGACCTGTGCGATCACCGCGGCCTCATTCTTCTCGAGGACGCGGCACATGCCGCCGGATCGTGGTGGCACGGTCGCCATCTCGGCACCTTCGGCACCGCCGGTGCCTTCAGCATGTTCTCGAACAAGAACCTGGCGGTCGGCGAGGGCGGTGTCGTGGTGACCGAGGACACCGCGGTTGCCTCCCGCGTGCGGCTGCTGCGTTCCCACGGCATGACCACGCTCACCTGGGATCGCCACCAGGGCCGCGCACTTGACTACGACGTCGTCGCGCTCGGCTACAACTACCGCATAGACGAGCCGCGGGCCGCGCTGGCTTCCTGCCGGCTGGGGCGCCTGGCGGAGGAGAACCATCGGCGGGCACAGCTCGACGCACGGTACCGGGAGGCGCTGGGAGATCTCGAAATCGTAATTCCGCTCCCTCCTGCGGAAGGACTTGTCTCCGCGCATCATCTGTTCACCGTCGTCCTGCCCGAGGACGTCGACCGGGCCGCTTTTCGCGAACAGCTGTCCGACCGGGGAATCCAGACGAGTGTTCACTATCCACCGATCCATCGGACAGCCGTCCATTCAGCCCCGCAGGAGCTGCCGATAACGGACCGGTATGCAGCACGAACGGTCACGCTTCCCATGTTCTCCCGCATGCGGGACGAGCAGCAGGAGCACGTGGTGAGTGCGACGGAAAAGGCACTCGCCAGGACGAGATGTCTGTGACGAGACGTCTGTGAGGTGACGACATGGAGCCACCAGCGGGGAGACCTACAACGCTGTCCGCCGCGCTGCGGCGGGACGACCCGTCGCAGGGGCGGGACGACGAGCGTCACAGCGATATCCGGGCTCTTCGAGCACACCGGCTACTCGTGGTCGTAGTCGTCCTCGCCGCGCTGGGCGGCGGCCTGCTGGTGCTCGCCCTGCGGCCGACGGCCTACCATGCCAAGGCGGAACTCCTCGTCTCGCCGCTGACAAAGGATGACAGCAGCCTGCTCGGGCTACCGCTCGTGCGCGATCTGGGTGATCCGATCAGGACGATCCAGACCGCCGCCGCCGCTTTGAAGAATCGCGACATCGCGGAAGTTGCGGCGACGCGGCTCGGGGTGCCCTGGACGGCGGAGCGGGTCCAGCGGGCCGTCGACGTGATGCCGAAGGGACAGACCAACATTCTCGAGGTCAAGGCGAGCGCCCCCGAGGCAAAGACCGCGGCGGATGTCGCCAACGCGTACGCGCATTCGCTGATCGACGTCCGGCAGGTAACGTTGCAGCGCCTCGTCGATTCGTCGATCCTCATGATCAGGACTCGGCTCGACGCGTTGCAGAACCAGCAAAACGGCGTCCCGGACCAGCAGGGCGCGACCGCCGCGGCGCTCGAGCAATGGCTGATCGAGCTGGAACAGGTCCGCAACAGCGGTGATCCCACCGTGTCACTGTCGCAGGACGCCTCGATTCCGACCTCGGCCGCAGGCGCGCCGGCGTGGTTGGTACTGACAATCACCACGCTGGCCGGCATCGTCCTCGGGGCTGGAGCGGCCGTCGCGACCGAACGATTCGCACACGCACACCACGGTCAGAAAAGCTCCACGCAGAAAAGCTTCGCGCAGAAGAACGTTGAGCAGGAAAGCTTCGAGGCAGCAGCATCAGGAACAAAGGCGGGATCAGGAACAACCGACGGCGTGGCCCTGATGTCCAGGCCACCGGCTTCGACTTCGACGCCCGCCGCAGATGCGCTGGATGGGCAGCCGATCGGGCCCTCCCGATAATGGCGGAGACAGCTGTCGTCACAGGGGCGGGAGGGTTCATCGGCGGACACCTGGCCACCGCGCTCGTGCGCCGCGGCAGCCACGTCCGAGCCTTTCTCCGTTACAATTCCCGAGGCGATCAGGGCAGCCTGGAGTGGCACGATCAGCACGTCGTGCGTGATATGGAGGTCATATTCGGCGACCTACGCGACGTCGAATCGGTGGGGCGGGCAATCACCGGTGCAGACGTCGTCTTTCACCTCGGGGCGCAGATCGCCATCCCGTATTCCTACGTCAACGCCCGGGACTTCTTCGAAACGAACGTGCTCGGGACGCTGAATGTCGCCGAAGCCGCCCTGCGCGCGGGAGTGCACCGAGTCGTGCACACCTCGACAAGCGAAGTGTACGGCACCGCCCGGACCATCCCCATGACCGAGGAGCACCCCCTGGAAGCACATTCCCCCTATGCCGCCAGCAAGATCGGCGGCGACAAGCTGATGGACGCCTTCTTCCGGTCGCACCGGCTGCCGGTGACCGTTCTCAGACCTTTCAACACATATGGTCCGCACCAGTCGACCCGCGCGGTCACGGCCACCATCGTCACGCAGGCGCTGGCCGGGGAAACGCTCCTGCTCGGGGAGCTCGACACCCGTCGGGACCTCACCTTCGTCTCGGACACCGTCGCCGGTTTCATCGCCGCGGCGGAATCCGACGCCGCCGTCGGCCGCACCGTACATCTGGGGACAGGTAACGACGTCTCGGTGGCCGAGCTCGTCGCCGTGGTCGGGGAACTGCTGGGTCGCCGGCTCGCCGTCGAAGTCGACGAAGCCCGGCTGCGGCCCCCGCTCAGCGAGGTCAGACGGTTGGTGTCGAATCCGGCGCTGGCCCATGAGCTCATCGGCTGGAATCCCAAGGTCGATCTCGGTGCCGGGCTCTTGGCGACGATCAGATGGATCGAGTCGAACATGAGCCGGTTCCGGATCGGCGAATACTCCAGATGATCGGGGCGGAGACAAGGAACATCTAAAAGTAAAAGGAACATCTGAATTACCCCACAGATACCGGTTACTGAGGTTGAACTTGTGATGGCGGTGGGCGGTTACGTTTCATGATCCCTGCGGTATGCCGAGTTCATGAGGTACGCACAGGGTGGCGGGCTGACACCGAAGGAGCAACAGGCCCGGGAGCGGGTGCGGTGGGAGGCCGGTACGCGGTTCGAGCGGGGTGAGAAGACCGCCGACATCGCCGCGGCGTTACGTGTGGGTAAGCGGCAGGTGGAGAAGTGGCGCCGGACCTGGCGTGAGGGTGGCTTGGGCGCGTTGCGTTCGAAGGGCCCGCTGTCGGTCGAGCGGCTGTCGCCCGCGCAGTGGGAGTGCCTGGAACGGGAGCTGGGCCGCGGGCCGCTGGCACACGGCTGGGACGACGGGCAGGGCTGGACACTGGTGCGGATCACCACGCTGATCGGGCGGATGTTCCACCTCGGCTACACCATCCAGGGCGTGTGGAAGCTGCTGCGCCGGCACGGCTGGTCCGCGCAGGTGCCCGTCCGCCGGGCGATCGAGCGGGACGAGCAGGCGGTGCAGGTGTGGAAGGCCGAGGTGTGGCCGCGGATAAAAGCACCGCGGCGGACCTGGGCGCCGTCCTCTGCTTCGAGGACGAAGCAGGACAAGGCCTGAGGCCGCCGAAGGGACGTACCTGGGGTCCGCGTGGCCGGACCCCTGTCATGCGGGTGCGCGGGGGCAACCGGGGCCGGGTCTCGGTGGCCGGTGTGGTGTGCGTCAAGCCCGGCTGCCGGCCGCGTTTCTTCTACCGGCTGCATCTGTGGCGGGGCCGCACGGGCGAGCGTGAGAGCTTCGCCTGGCAGGACTACCGTGACCTGATCGTGGCGGTCCACCAGCAGCTCGGCGCCCCGGTCGTGTGGGTGTGGGACAACCTCAACGTTCACCTGACCGGTGAGCTCACGGATTTCATCGCGGCGAACAGCGAGTGGCTGACGGTGTTCCGCCTGCCCGTCTACGCCCCCGGCCTCAACCCGACCGAGGGGGTGTGGTCGCTGGTCAAACGGTCGCTGGAGAACTTCGCCGCCGCCGACCTCGACCACCTGGTCCGCGTCATGAAACGCAAACTGAAAAAGATCCAGTACCGTCCGCACCTGCTCCACGGCTGCCTCGCCGAGACCGGTCTGACCATCGAATTAACATGATCGATCCAGCCGCCATCACAAGTTCAATCTCAGTGACATACAGGATCGCGTTGAAGACCTCGCGCAGTGCGACCGAGGCCGGCTGGCCGGTGGGCCTGCGATCGAGCCTGGCCTGCCGCCAGGCCTGCAGGGTCGGTGCGATCAGCGCCCATCGGGCGTCCGACAGGTCGCTGGGGTACGGCTTGCGCTGGCTCATGACAGACGCTCCTACCTAAACCGCGTGACCCTAAACCGCGTGACCGGAAGTGCCCCTTCGACCAGCAGGGAGTTTTCATCCCATCGCCAAACCAGACGGAATCCGGGTCGCATATACGAACTAAACGGGTACTCCGATCGCGGCCTCGGGACACGTGAATGCACTCCTACAGCACGAAATGTATCAAAAGCCGCCGATCTCAAAGGCGACTTATCTTCACTAAAACTACGTAAACGCCCTCTGGGAGAGCGTCTGGTGCGAGTTGGTGACGATCCGTCCGGCAACGTCAGGCCCACGGCAGGCCGCGCCCGCTTTCGGGGAGCGACAACTGCCGGGAGGCCAAGTGGCATGCAGCCGCGACACGCATATCGCTTGGGCCTGTGCGACGCACGCTGGGCACTGATCGAATCGATCCTGACCGCCGGGTGGGCCAACTGCGGCGGCCTGGATATCACGCCGCCGGTCCGAGCAGCATGATCTATGATCGGCCACCAACTGATCTGTCAGGAGAACCGAAAATCTGCGGGATCCGAATTTTTTCCGGAAATTCTTTTGGACGGACGCTTTTCGGACGGGGACGGACTGTCAACCGCTGCCTGGAGAAGCGCCGGCCCCAGCGCCAGCAGGAACCACAGACGCTTGTCCACGGCGTTGGACAGGAAGAAACCCGAAACGGTCATGCTGAACGTGGCCAGCAGGACCGCGTTCGCAAGGGCGGCGTTTCGTCGGTCGCCGAGCGCTTCGAAACGCCGTGCGGCGAGGAACGCCGTCCGCAGGCAGGCGACGAGAAAGGTCAGGAACAGGGCTGATCCGACGATCCCGTTCTCCGCGAACAACTGGAGGTAGGAGTTGTGCACCTCGTGCGCACGACTGACGATGATGTCGACCCACGGTATGGGTCCGACCCGGCGCACGTAGTCGCTCTCGACCACGGTGTAGTTGTTCAGCCCCACGCCCAGGATCGGATGGTCCCGGATGATGCTCCAGGCAACCGTCCACAGATCCACCCGGCCGTCCCCGCGGTCGTTCGCCGTCATGCGTTGCCATGCGGCGGGCGACGCCGCCAGCCAGGCCGCGGCCACGACCGCGCCGAGCAGGATCAGCCCGGCCACCTGACGGCGCTGGCGTCGCAGCAGGACGAGCGCGGCGAGCGCGCTGGCAAGGGCGGCGACGAACGCACCCCGTGACAGGGTCGAGGCAAGGCCGACGGCGTCGACGCCGACAGCAGCGGCGAGGACCCACCGCAGCCTCCGGTTCCTGGTCGCCGCGATGAGACCGACCGCCAGGATCAATCCTGCCAGCAGCCACGCGGCGAGGAAGTTGGGATCGCCCGCCCCTCCCTGCAGGCGGGCGATTCCGGCTGAGCCTGCGGGGTTCTTCGGGTCCGGACCAGCGCCGATCAGGCCGACGGTCACCGAGAGCACCGCGCCGGCGAGAAACGCGCCGCTCGCCAGGCGTACGGCCCTCACCTCGGCCATAGCCGTGCTCACCACGACGAAGAGCAGCCCCAGCGCCCACCAGTGCCACAGGTCGGTGGCGGCCTCCCCGATGTCGACGGCCCACAGCAGGGACAGCGACAGCCACATCAGCAGCAGCGTGCCCAGGGCGACAAGCCCCGGCTGGTGCCTGAAGACGGAGAACCCGACGACCGCCTGCCCTGCCGTCCGCTGCGTCCGCCTGCTCGGCGCCGTGAGCCAGAGCAGGACGATGACTATGCCGGCCGCCTTCGCGCCGAGGTTGAGAGCCGGAACGGCCTCGAAGAACAGGGCCGGTGTCCACAGGGCGATGCCGAGCTGCAGGTTCACGGCGGCCAGGGCGACGTACAGCGCGAACACGAGCAGCGCCAGTCCCACCCACACCCGCTCGGCCAGCGCGGCGCCGATGAGCGCGGCGCCGGCGGTGGCGGCAACGGCGACCAGCGTGTCCGGTCTGCCGAGCCGCTCGGCAACCGGTGACCGCCGGCGGGCGGCCTCCAGGGCGACCGCTTGCATCACCGTTGCCGGACGGTTGTGTTACCGGAGATCGTCCCGCCAGCTCGTTGAGGCATGTGCAACCTCCCGGTCCGCGTGACATCGGTCGGGTACATCGGTCCACCCCACCCGACACACCCGACCGTATGCCGGCTCGGCCGCGCGCAGTTCCCGCGGGCGTAGTAGTTCGTCTACGCCGGCTGCGGGTGGCGGCGAATGCTGCTGCCAGCCCGGACCGGCTGCGCCGGGTGGTTCGTCCACCGACCTCAGCCCGCAACGACGACCCGGAGCGCGCCTCGCGGCCGTTCGACGCGACGCGGGACGGGTTCGTGATGGGGGAAGGTGCCGTGGTGCTCGTCCTGGAGGAGTGGGAGCACGCCCGGCGCCGCGGCGCCCACGTCTACTG
>NZ_CAAAFT010000265.1:0-2006 GCF_900634765.1 Candidatus Protofrankia californiensis
GGTTCCAGGAAACCTCGGCCAGGCGCTCATCCGCGATCTCACCGATCCGCGTACGTACGTCATCACCAGCGACTGGGTGGACCGGCAGCGCCTGGAGGCGTTCGGCGGCAGCGATCACCGCGAACGGCTCACCACCGCGCTGCGTGACCTGCGGGAGGACGCGCAGCGGCGCGTCTACGAGGTACGGGACGCGATAACCGGCCCGTGTCTGACGTCGACGGAGGACGCATGACCATCAGAGTGATGTTGTACACGGAGGCTCCCAAGGGCGGCGAGAAGGAGTTCGAGGAGGCATACCGCCAGGTCGCGGTGCAGATGCGCGGCGTCGACGGGCATATCGCCGACGAGCTCCTGCGCGAGCCGGGGAGCAACCGCTACCTGTTGTTAGCGGAATGGGAGGACGAGCGCCGCTTCACGGCCTGGGTCAGCGACCCCGCTCACACCGCGCGTACCGGGCCGCTCGTGCCGTATCTGGAGCGGACGTTCCAGCGCGCGGTGTACGAGGTCGCGGTGCGCCCGGCGGACCAGCGAGGGTGACCGGTGCTCGCAGCGACAATCGCGGTGGCGGTGGTGATCGGCGCGGGGCTGCTCGCCGGCGCGCTGTTCGCGGTGGAGAAAGCCGTCGTACCGTATTTCGCCTCGCTGCCGGCGGGCCGGTACGTCCCCACCCTGACATTTCTCGACAGCAGATTCGACCCGTTCATGCCCTGGCTGGCCAGGGTCAAGGCACTGCTCACGGTCGCCGCGATCGTGGCCGCGTCCTCGACCGCCTCCCAGGTGCTCTTCGGCGCCGGACTCCTCTGCACGATAGGTGTCGGAATTGTGTCGGAAAGTGTCAACGTCGTGTTGAACCGCCGGATCCGCGCCTGGGATCCCGGCCATCCGCCGCCGAACTGGGAGGCGGTGCGGCGGCGCTGGGCATGGGGCAACCGGCTGCGCTTCGCCCTGGCAGTGGTCGGGCTCGCCCTGGACAGCGCGGCCGCGACAGTGCTGTGAGTGGACGGACACGACCGGCGGTGTCATGAGATGGAGAAGGAAAAGCAATGATCATTGCGGTGACGGGTGCGTCCGGGCACCTTGGCAGCGATCTCGTGCCACTGCTGCGCGCGGCCGAGCACGACGTCGTACGCCTGGTCCGTCGGGAGCCGGCCGCTCCCGACGAGGCACGCTGGGACCCCACGACCGGCTCGGTCGACCCCGCGACCCTGGAACGGGCCGAGGCGGTGGTGCACCTCGCCGCCGAGAACATCCTCGGCCGCTGGGAAGATCCGCAGGTACGCCACCGCATCCGGTCGTCCCGGGTGGAGGTGACACGGCGTCTCGCCGAACAGCTGGCTACCGGCCGGTACGCCCCGCGCACCCTGGTGAACGCGGCGGCGATCGGGTACTACGGCCTCGGGCGCACCGACGAGACACTGACGGAGGACAGTCCACCGGGGCAGGGCTTCCTCGCGGAACTCGGGGGTGACCGGGAAGCCGCCGCGATGGTCGCCGCCGACGGCGGCCTGCGCGTGGTCAACCTGCGCGTCGGCGTGGTTCAGGCCCCGGACCAGGGCATGCTCCACTTCCTCCTGCCGCGGTTTCGGCGCGGTCTGGGCGGGCGCATCGGCCGCGGCCGCCGATACCTGGCGTGGGTGACGAGGCTGGATGCGGCCCGGGCGTGCCAGCACGTCCTGGAACACCCGGAGGTGTCCGGGCCGGTCAACGCCGTCTCACCGAACCCGGTGACCAACGCCGAGTACGCGCGCACCCTCGGCCGTATCCTGGGCCGGCCGGCCGTGCTGGCCGTGCCGCCGTTCGTCCTGCGCAAGGCGCTCGGCTCCTTCGCGGAGGAAACCCTGCTGCGCAGCACCCGCGCGCTGCCGGCACGCCTGTCGGACACCGGGTTCACCTTCAGCTTCCCCGAGCTCGAGGCGGCGTTGCGCCATGTCCTCGCCCCATCCGCGGCCAGCGGCGCCGACCCGGCGTCGGCACGGACGGCGACCGCATCCGGGAGTCGCTCATGA
>NZ_CAAAFT010000266.1:0-2789 GCF_900634765.1 Candidatus Protofrankia californiensis
GTCATCCCGTTGCCCCCGCCGCCGGCGGCCGCCTTGATGATGACGGGATAGCCGACGGTGGCGGCGAGCCGGGCCGCCTCGTCGACGTCGCCGGGTACCTCGAGGCTGCCGGGCAGCAGCGGCAGCCCGGCCTCCCGCATCAGGGTGCGCGCCGTGCTCTTGTCACCGAGGCAGGCCATGACCTGCGCGGGCGTCCCGATGAACACCAGATCGTTGGCGGCGCAGATCTCGGCGAAGTCGGGGTCCTCCGACAGGAACCCGTAGCCGGGGTGGACGGCGTCCGCGCCGGTCTTGCGGGCCGCCTCCACCAGCGCCGCGGCGTTGCGGTAGCTGCGTCCTGCCGGGCCCGGCCCGATGCAGACGGTCTCGTCCACGTGCCGGCGCAGCGCCTCGACGTCGTCCGCGGTGGAGTGCACGCCCACGACCGCGAGGTTGAGCTCGCGGCACGCCCGCGCCACCCGCACCGCGATCTCCCCACGGTTCGCGATCAGTACCTTCCGGAACACTTCACGTCACCCCATGTGTCGCGCCGCTGGTCGCGCCGCTGGCCACCCCGCTCATCCGACGGGCACCAGCGTGATGAGCACCTGCCCGAACTCCACCGGCTCCCCGTCGGCGACGGCGATCCGGTCGACCTTGCCGGCGGCCTCGGCGCGCACCGGGTTCATCAGCTTCATCGCCTCCAGGATTCCGACCGTGTCCCCCGGTTCGACCAGGTCGCCGACCTGCACGAACGGCTCCGCCCCCGGCTGCGGGGAGCGGTAGAAGGTCCCGACCATGGGCGCGGTGACAACCGGCCCGGACGGCGTGTCGGACGCCTCGGCACCGCTCGTCTGCCGCGCCGGCTGGATGCCGCTGCTGTCGGCCGCACCTGCGGGTAAAGGCCCGGCCGCCGGCGGCGAGCCGGCCGCGGGGGCCGGCGGGGCTGCCCACTCCACCTCCAGAACGACGTCGCCGGAGCGCAGCCGCAGGCGGCTGGGCTGGCCGGGCAGGTCGCGGGTGAGGCGGCTGGCGTGCTCCCGCATCGCGGCGAGCAGCCCGATCCGCCCGTCGGGCGCCACCTCGGGGGTCTTGTGGGGGGTCTCGTCGCGGGTCATGCCGGCACCTGCGCATATTCCTGCTCCTGCCGACGTCCGGTGCGGGCCGGTACGTCCACCGATTCCGCGCCGAAGCCGCGGAATCGGGCCGCACGCCGGGCCACGAGTTCGTCGGGCGGTACGGCCAGCAGCGGGAGGAGGGCTTCGAGCACGGCCGCGCGCAGGGTGTCCGCGGCCGTCCCGGGGTCGGCCTGCGTGCCTCCGGGTGGTTCGGGCACGACCGCGTCGACGATGCCGGCCCGCAGCAGCGTCTGCGGGTCCAGGCCCAGTGAGCGGGCCGCGTCGGGGGCGCGGGCGCTGTTGTTCCACAGGATCGCGGAGCATCCTTCGGGACTGATGACCGTGTAGACGCCGTTTTCGACGATGAGTACCTGGTCGGCCACGGCAAGGGCGAGCGCGCCCCCGCTGCCGCCCTCGCCGGTGACAACCGACACCACCGGTACCCGCAACGCGCTCATCCGCTGGATGGCGTTGGCGATCACCGAGGCCTGGCCGCGTTCCTCTGCCTCGACCCCCGGGTGCGCGCCGGGGGTGTCGACCAGCGTCACGACGGGCAGGCCGAGGCGTTCGGCCAGTTCCATGATGCGCAGCGCCTTGCGGTACCCCTCCGGCTTGGCCAGGCCGAAGTCACGGCTGAGCAGCTCCGCGGTGGTGTGCCCCTTCTGGTGGCCGACCACCGCCACCGGCACACCGCCGATCTCGGCCAGTCCGGCGACGATCGCCGGGCTGTCGCCGTGTGTCCGGTCGCCCCGCAGCTCCAGGAACGAGTCGAACGCCCGGGCGGCGAGGTCGAGGGTGGTGGGGCGGCCAAGGTCGCGGGCCAGGCGTACCCGCTCCCATGGGTCGCGGTCGCGCAGCTGCCGTGGATCCCGGATCAGCACCCGTGCCGCCGCGCCCGCGGCGACCGGATCATGTTCCTGTCGCGGCGCCGGGGGCCGGGGCTCACGGACGGCCGGCCTGGCCGCCATCGGGCGACGCCCGGGTGCGGCCACCGCCAGCAGTCTGCTCAGGCAGGAGCGCAGCTCGGCGCGTTTCACGACCAGATCGACATGCCCCCGGGCGGCGAGGAAGTCGCTTCCCTGGAAGCCGTCGGGCAACCGCTCGCCGGTGGTCTGCCGGACGACCCGGGGGCCGGCGAAGCCGAGCCGGGCCCCGGCCTCGGCCAGGACCACGTCGGTGTTCGTGGCGAAGGAGGCTGCCACACCACCGTAGGTCGGGTCGGTGACGACGCTGACGGTCAGCAGCCCGTCGCGGCGCAGCTGGCCTATCGCGATGCTTGTCTTCGCCATCTGCATCAGGGACAGGACGCCTTCTTGCATGCGGGCGCCTCCCGAGGTCGTGACGACCACGAACGGCAACCGGCGTTCCCGGGCCAGCTCCGCGGTCAATGTGATCATTTCTCCGGCGGCGGAACCGAGGCTGCCGCCCATGAAGGAGAAGTCCATGACGGCGACGGCCAGCTCGCGTCCGCCGATGCGGCCCGTGCCGCACAGCACCGCTTCGGGCAGACCGGTGCGGCGGCGTGCGTCGTGCCAGCGCTCCTCGTACCGCCTGCCGTCGGAGAAATCGAGGGGGTCGTAGCCGGTCGGGGTGAGCTCGAGGGGGGTGAAGCTGTCCGGGTCGAGCAGGTGCCCGATCCGCTGACGCGCGCCGACCCGCCCGTGGTCACCGCATTCGGGGCAGACGAACAGG
>NZ_CAAAFT010000267.1:0-807 GCF_900634765.1 Candidatus Protofrankia californiensis
GGCTGCGACCGGACGGCGCGGAGACGGCCGAAGCGATCACCACCGCGCTCCGGCAGGCCCGCACCCCCACCACGGCGGTCAGCTACGTCAACGCCCACGGGTCGGGCACCAAGCAGAACGACCGGCACGAGACGGCCGCCTTCAAACGCTCGCTGGGCTCGCACGCCTACCAGGTACCGGTCAGCTCGATCAAGTCCATGGTCGGTCACTCGCTCGGGGCCATCGGCGCGATCGAGTGCGCCGCCTGCGCGCTGGCCATCGAGCACTCTGTGGTGTCGCCGACCGCCAACTGGGAGAACCGCGACCCCGAATGCGACCTGGACTATGTGCCCAAGACCGCCCGTGACCAGCGGATCGACGTGGCCCTGTCGGTCGGGAGCGGTTTCGGTGGCTTCCAGTCCGCGATCCTGCTCGAGCGTCCGAGGGTGACCCGGTGAGCGCCACCGACCAGTCGGCGGTGATCACCGGCATCGGCGTCATGGCCCCCAGCGGCATCGGCACCGAGGAGCACTGGTCGTCCACCCTGCGCGGCGAGGTCAAGGTCGCCCCGGTCACCCGCTTCGACACCTCCGCGTACACCGCAACCCTGGCCGGCGAGGTGGACCGGTTCCGGCCGGAGGAACACCTCGACCCCCGGCTCATCGTGCAGACCGACCGGTGGAGCTGGCTGGCCGTGACGGCGGCCGGACTCGCCCTCGACGACGCCGGCTACCGACCGTCCGATCATGATCCGTACGACACCGCGGCCATCCTCGCCAGCGGCTCCGGCGGCAACGAGTTCGGACAGCGGGAGATCGGACGGCTGTG
>NZ_CAAAFT010000267.1:1090-1592 GCF_900634765.1 Candidatus Protofrankia californiensis
TTCTACGCGGCCAGCACCGGACAGATCTCGATCCTCCACAGGTTGAAGGGACCCTCGGGGGTGATCGTCTCCGGTGAGGCCGGTGGCCTGGACAGCCTCGGCGAGGCGCGCCGGGCCGTGCGGCGGGGAACCCGCGCCGTCGTGGCGGGCGCCACCGAGGCCGCGGTGGCGCCGTATGCGATGACCTGCTATGCCACGAGCGGGATGCTGACCGCGGGCACGCGTCCCGACGAGGGCTACCGGCCCTTCTCCCGGCACGCCGACAGGTACGCGCCGGGCGAGGGCGGCGCCCTGTTCGTGGTGGAGGATGCCGCGGCAGCGCGCGAGCGGGGCCGCGGCGGCTACGGGCGGATCGCCGGCTACGCGGCCACCCACGACGCCTACCACGACCGGCGTCCGGCGCCGGACCCGGTCCACCTCGTGCGGGCGATGCGACGGGCACTCGACGACGCCGGACTGACCCCCGACGACGTCGACGTCGTGTTCGCCGACGGCATGGGAA
>NZ_CAAAFT010000267.1:1617-4329 GCF_900634765.1 Candidatus Protofrankia californiensis
CTCGACGACGCCGGACTGACCCCCGACGACGTCGACGTCGTGTTCGCCGACGGCATGGGAACGCGCGAACACGACCTGCTGGAGGCACGCGCCCTGGGCACCGTCTTCGGTGACCGTCTCGCCCGCCTGCCGGTGACGGCCCCGCACGGTCTCGTCGGGCGCCTGTGCGCCGGGACGCCTGCTCTCAACGTGGCAACCGCGCTCCTGGCGATGCGGGACGGGGTGGTCCCCCCGGTGGGCAACCTGACCGATCCGGACCCGGCGTACGGGCTGCATCTGGTCACGGGAGGCCCGCGCAGGATGCCGGTGGACGTCGCCATGGTCAACGCCCGCGGTTACGGAGGATTCAACAGCTGTCTCGTCCTGACCTCGACCACCTGACCCTGGCAGCCTGCCTCGACGGCCTCTCACCCCGTGACCGTCCGACCCGGTGTACGCGGCGTCGGTGCCGGTACGCTCAGGAGCGCACCGGCTGGCGCGCGGGTGCGGGCAGCGCGAAGCCGTCCGCGTGGTGCCGTGTTGTGCCATGCTGGGTGGGCGACGGCAGTGGAGGAAGCCGGTGGGAATCCGGCGCGGTCCCGCCACCGTAACCGGGGAGCGAACCCTCACCGTGTGTCACGGATGCGCATGCGTCCGGAAGGCCGAGGGGGAGCACTGATCCGGAAGCCGGGATACTTCGGCCGTCCGCACCGTTACCGAGGGCGAGGAAACCCGAGGGAGGACCGCGGCATGCCCATTCACGCCCGCCAGCCGGTGGTCGGCGCATGGTCGGGAGCATGATGACGGCCTACCCGCTGTCCGCGGTGGTGGGTATGGACGATCTACGGCTCGCGCTCGTTCTCAACGCGGTGTCACCGGCCATCGGTGGGGTGCTCGTCCGCGGGGAGAAGGGCACCGCCAAGTCGACGGCGGTGCGGGGGCTTGCGGCCCTGCTTCCGCCCCTGCACGTGGTGACCGGATGCCGGTTCTCCTGCGACCCGGCCGCCTCCGACGACGCCGACTGCCCGGACGGCCCGCATCCCCCCGGCAGCCCTGCGGCGACCCGGACGGTGCGGCTGGTGGAGCTGCCGGTGGGAGCCTCCGAAGACCGGGTGACCGGGTCAATCGACCTCGACCGGGCGCTCGCCGAGGGTGTCACGGCGCTGCGCCCCGGGCTGCTGGCCGCCGCCCACCGCGGCCTGCTCTACGTCGACGAGGTCAACCTCCTGCACGATCATCTTGTCGACCTGCTGCTGGACGCGGCCGCGCTCGGTGTCGCCCACGTCGAACGCGACGGGGTGTCGGTCCGCCACGCCGCCCGGTTCCTGCTGGTCGGGACGATGAACCCGGAAGAGGGCGAACTGCGCCCGCAGCTGCTGGACCGGTTCGGGCTGACCGTCGAGGTCGCGGCCAGCCGGGATCCGCGGGTCCGGGCCGAGGTGGTGCGCCGCCGGCTGGCCTACGACGCCGACCCGCGGGCCTTCGCCGCCACCTGGGCGGACGAGGACGCAGCCCTTGCCGCCCGGATCGCCGCCGCCCGCGACCGGCTGCCCGCCGTGGACCTGTCCGACACGGCATTGCGCCAGGTCACCGCGGTCTGCGCCGCGTTCGACGTGGACGGGATACGCGCGGACGTGGTCACGGCCCGCACCGCGATCGCGCTGGCCGCCTGGGAGGGCCGGGACAGCGTCGCCGCCGACGACGTGCGCCGCGCCGCCCGTCTCGCGTTGCCGCACCGGCGCCGCCGGGGCCCGTTCGACGCTCCCGGCCTGGACGAGAACACCCTTGCCGAGGCCCTGGAGCAGGCCGGGGAACCGCCCACGGACCCCGACGGACCACCGGCCGGCGGTGGCGGAGGTCGTTCCGGCGCCGGTAGTGATGCTGGAGATGCTGACAGTGATGGTGATGGCAGCCGTGGCGACGGTGCTGGTGGTGGACTGCCGTTCACCCCGGCCGGCGACCTGCCGGCCCCGCGTCCGGCCGAAGCGGAACCCCTCCACCAGGCGGAAGCGGAAGCGGAGCCCGCCTGCGAGCCGGCCGTCGCACCCGGTCACGGCCGGTACGGCCAACCCGACCCGCGTCGCGGGCAGGTGGACGCCACCGATGCCGTGGAGGCCGCCGACGGCCGTCCCGCCGACCCGCCCGGACCGGCGTTCCGCCCCCGCCGCCTGGAGATCCCCGACATCGGTACCGGCCTCGGCGCGGCCGGGCGGCGCTCACGGGCCCGCACCCGCCACGGTGCGGTGGTCACCGCGTCGCCGGAAGCCACCGGCCTGCACCTGCCGGCGACCCTGCGGGCAGCCGCGCCGTGGCAGCATGACCGCGGACGCCGCGGGCCGGGGCTGGTCCTGAGGCCGTCCGACCGGCGCGGCGCCGTGCGGGAAGGACGCGAGGGCAACCTGGTGCTGTTCGTGGTGGACGCCAGTGGTTCCATGGCCGCCCGCGCCCGGATGCGTACAGTCACCACGGCCGTGCTCTCCCTGCTCCTGGACGCCTACCAGCGCCGCGACAGGATCGGAATGATCACGTTCAGAGGTGCGGGCGCCGACGTCGTCCTCCCGCCGACGTCCAGCGTGGAGGTGGGTGCGGCGCGGCTGAGGTCCCTGCCGACCGGCGGGCGCACCCCCCTTGCCGCCGGGCTCACCCGCGCAGGGCAGGTCCTGGCCACCGAACACCGGCGTGACCCCGACCGGCGCGCGCTGCTGGTCGTCGTCACAGACGGCCGGTCCACGA
>NZ_CAAAFT010000267.1:4561-9687 GCF_900634765.1 Candidatus Protofrankia californiensis
CAGACGGCCGGTCCACGACCGGCCCGGATCCGGCCGCCGCCGCGCACGCGCTGGCCCGCGCCGGTGTGGCCAGCGTCGTCGTCGACTGCGAGAGTGGGCACGTCCGCTTGGGCCTGGCCGGACGTCTGGCCACCGTCCTCGGTGGCACGATCGTTCCGTTGGCCGCCCTGTCGGCGGCGGCCGACCCGGCGGGGTCCATGCGTCCCGGGACGCCGGCGGGATCCGTTCGTCCTGGAAAGCCGACGGTATCCACCCGTCCCGGAAAGGCGGCCTGAAGCATGCCGCAGGGACAGCCGGCCGTGGTACCCGACGACGGCCTGAGCACCCGGGCCCGCCGGGACCGCCCGCTGCTGATCGTCCATACCGGCGACGGCAAGGGGAAGTCGACCGCGGCGTTCGGGCTGGCCCTGCGCGGCTGGGCGCAGGGCTGGCCGGTCGGGGTGTTCCAGTTCGTCAAGTCCGCGAAGTGGCGGATCGGGGAGGAACGGGCGCTGCGCACCCTCGCCGCCACCGGTGAGGGCGGCGCGGTCACCTGGCACAAGATGGGCGAGGGCTGGAGCTGGGTGCAGCGCCGGATCGACCCGGGCGCCGAACCGGCCGAGGCCGCGCGTGAGGGCTGGGCGCAGATCCGCCGGGATCTGGCCGCGCAGACCTACCAGCTCTATGTCCTCGACGAGCTGACCTATCCGCTGAAGTGGGGGTGGAT
The DNA here is from genome assembly GCF_900634765.1 of Candidatus Protofrankia californiensis. Lineage (NCBI taxonomy): Bacteria > Bacillati > Actinomycetota > Actinomycetes > Frankiales > Frankiaceae > Protofrankia > Candidatus Protofrankia californiensis. Next base: position 5,268 of record NZ_CAAAFT010000267.1, read on the forward strand.
CGATGTGGACGAGGTCGTCGAGGTGCTGCGTACCCGGCCCGGACGCCAGCACGTCGTCGTGACCGGTCGCGCCGCGCCACCCGCGCTGCTCGACGCCGCCGACCTGGTGACCGAGATGACCAAGGTGAAGCATCCGATGGACGCCGGCCAGAAGGGCCAGCGGGGGATCGAATGGTGAACAACGCCCACGGCACGCTCCCGCCACGGCTGATGATCGCTGCTCCGGCGAGCGGCGCGGGCAAGACCACCGTGGCGACCGGGCTGATGGCCGCCCTCACCGCCCGCGGCCTGCGGGTGTCCCCGCACAAGGTCGGCCCGGACTACATCGACCCGAGTTACCACGCGCTCGCCACCGGACGGCCGGGGCGCAACCTCGACGCCGTGCTCTGCGGCGAACACCGCATCGGACCGCTGCTCGCCTACGGCGCCCGCGGCGCCGACATCGCCATCGTCGAAGGGGTGATGGGCCTGTTCGACGGGGTGTCGGTGCCGGAGCCCGGCCAGCCCGTCGACTTCGCCTCCGCCGCCCATGTGGCCCGCCTGACCGCCACCCCGGTCGTGCTGGTCGTCGACGCGTCCGCCGCGGGCAGGTCGGTTGCCGCCACGGTGCACGGCTTCGCCACCTGGGACCCCCGGGTATACCTGGCCGGCGTCGTGTTCAACCAGGTCGGCTCGGCGGGCCACGAACGGCTGCTGCGGGACGCGGCCGCCGACCTGCGCATCCCGGTGCTGGGGGTGCTGCGCCGGGACGCCGGCGCCGCGGTGCCCTCGCGGCATCTCGGGTTGGTGCCGGCGGCCGAGCGCGCGCCGGCCGCGGCCGAGGCGGTCCGGGTGCTGGGGGCGCTGGTCGCCGCGTCCTGCGATCTCGATGCCGTGCTCGCCCTCGCCCGGTCGGCTCCGCCGCTGGATGTCCGGCCCTGGACACCATCCGAAGCTGTGGCCGAGGCCACCTCGCCGGCGGTACCTGTGGCCGGAAACGAAGGCCGGACGGAAGCTGCGGTGGAAGCCCGGATGGGAGCCGGGATCGGCAGCGGGAGTGCCGCGCGCCGGCCGGTGCGGATCGCCGTCGCGGGCGGGCCTGCGTTCACGTTCGGTTATGTTGAACAGGTCGAGCTCCTGCGCGCCGCCGGCGCCGAGGTCGTCACTGTCGACCCGCTGCGCGACGAGGCGCTCCCGGAGGGCACCGACGGGCTGGTGATCGGCGGCGGATTCCCCGAGGAGCATGCCGCCGCGCTCGCGGCCAACGTGCCGTTGCGGGCCGAGGTGGTGGCGCTGGCGCACCGGGGCGCGCCGATCGTCGCCGAGTGCGCGGGCCTGCTCTACCTGGCACGCTCCCTCGATGGGCATCCGATGTGCGGGATCCTCGACACCGACACGGCAATGGGACCGCGTCTCACGCTCGGTTACCGCCGGGCTGTGGCCGCCTGCGACAACCCGGTCGCCGCCGCGGGTACCGCGGTGACGGCGCACGAGTTCCACCACACGTCGGTACTTGCCGACGCCACTACCGGCCCCGCTGCCGCAGCCGCCCTCATCGGGGATGCGCCGCAGGCGGCCTGGCAGGTCGGCGATCGGGCGGAGGGTTTCGTGCGCGGCAACGTGCACGCCTCCTACCTGCACCTGCACTGGGCCGGCGTGCCCGGGGCGGCGCAACGGTTCGTCGCCACGGCTCGCAGGGCAAGATCGGCCGGAGCGGCCGCCTCCTCTCCCCCCGCGGGACGGGTTGCTGCGGGGGGAGAGGAATGAGCGCCGAGGCGGTGCGGGTCCGCGGCTGTCTGGTCGGCGTCGGTGTCGGCCCCGGCGACCCGGATCTGGTGACGGTCCGGGCCGTCCGGACGCTGGAGCGGGCCGACGTCGTGTTCGTCCCGGTCAGTGAAGGCCTGCCGCCGCCGGGACGGGCCGAGGCGACGGTGCGCGCGCATGTCACTCATGACCGGATCCGCCACGTGGCGTTCCGGATGACCGGCGACGCCGACTACGACACCCCGGCGGTCACGGTCAGCCAGGCCCTGCGCGAGCATCCTACAGGCAGTGTCGCGTTCGCCACGATCGGTGATCCGAACGTCTACTCGACCTTCACCACGCTGGCGGCCCGGGTGCGGGCGCTGCTACCGGAGGTCACCATCGAAACCGTTCCGGGGATCATGGCCATGCAGGATCTTGCCGCCCGGTCCGGCACGGTGCTGGCCGTGGGCACCGAAACCGTGGCGTTGCTGCCACTGACCGCGGGGGTGGATGCCTACCGCAGGGCGGTGGCCGACCACGACACCGTGATCGCCTACAAGGGGGGGCGCGCGTTGCCGCAGGTCCTCGACGTCCTGGCCGCGGCCGACCGGCTCGACGGCACGCACGGCACGGCCGTCTACGGTGCCTGCACGGGCCTGCCCGAGGAGGACATCCGTCCCGCCGGTGAACTGCCCCGCGACCGGCCCGGCCCCTACCTGTCCACGGTGATCTCGACACGGCGGCGGCAGTGGCCGGCATGATCACCGAACCGACCGCCGGTACGAACACAGGCGGCTGCGCAGGCGGGCCCGAAGACGTGACGACAGGCGGGCCCGGTCACGGGTTTGGTTGCGGGACCGGCCGGGTCACGTTCGTCGGAGCCGGCCCCGGGGCCGCGGACCTGCTGACCCTGCGCGGCGCCAGAGTGATCGGCGAGGCCGACGTGGTCATCTGGGCGTCCTCGCTGGTGCATCCGGACGTACTCACCCATGCTCGGGACGACGCCGAGATCGTCGACTCGGCCGGGCTGCCGCTGGAGGGCGTGCGGGAGATCTACCGGCGGGCCGCCGGCGCCGGGCTCGCGGTGGCCCGGATCCACTCCGGTGATCCGGCGCTGTGGGGCGCACTGCAGGAACAGTTGGAGATCTGCGTCGAGCTGGGGCTTGCCACCGACGTCGTCCCCGGGGTCAGCAGCTTCACCGCGGCCGCCGCGGCCGTCGGACGCGAGCTGACCATCCCGCAGGTGGCCCAGTCGGTGATCCTGACCCGGCTCGCCGGCGGGAAGACCCCGATGCCCCCTGGTGAGGAGGTGGCCCGGTTCGCCTCGCACGGCACGACCATGGCGCTGTTCCTGTCGGCGGCCCGATCCGGTCAGCTCCAGACCGAACTCACCGACGGCGGCTATCCGCCGGATACGCCCTGTGTGGTCGCCTACCGGGTGAGCTGGCCGGACGAGCTGATCGTGCGATGTGCGCTTGCCGAACTGGCCGCCACGATCCGTGAGCACAAGTTGTGGAAGCACACGCTGGTCCTGGTCGGCCCCGCGCTCGCGGCCGGCGGGACCCGCTCGCACCTCTACCATCCCGGTCACTTCCACGGGTTCCGCAGGGCCGAACGGACCGCCCGCACCGCACTGCGTTCTCGCGACGGGCAGCACGACCGTCCCGGGGCGTCCGGGGAACGGCCGGCGTGAACGGCCCTGGCCCAGCCCTTCCCCCACCGGTTCCGTTGCGTGAACCGGACCTGCCGCGCACCGCGAAAGTCCGGCCAGTCGCATTACGTACCGGTTGGACGACCGGAACGTGCGCGGCCGCCGCCGCGAAGGCCGCAAGCGCCGCGTTGTTCTCCGGGACGGCGCAGCGGGAGGTCACCGTCGCCCTGCCGTCGGGACAGCGGGTGACGTTCCCGGTCGAACGCTGCGAGCTGGACATGGATGCCGGTCGCAGCGCCGAGGCGGTTGTCGTCAAGGACGCCGGGGACGACCCGGACGTCACCCACGGCGCACACCTGACCGCAACGGTGAGCTGGCGGACACCGACCGGCGTCGACATCGACGGCGGGAGCGGCGTCGGGGTCGTCACGAAACCCGGGCTCGGGCTTACCGTCGGCCAGGCTGCGATCAACTCGGTACCCCGATCGATGATCATCCAGTCGGTCGGGGAGGTCGTCGACCTGCGCGCCAGCGGGCTGCGCGTCGTGATCAGCGTGCCGGACGGGGAACGGATGGCCCGGCGGACCACCAACGCCCGCCTGGGCATCCTCGGCGGGATCTCGATCCTCGGCACCACCGGCATCGTCCGGCCGTTTTCCACCGCGTCCTGGCGGGCGTCGGTGGAGCAGGCCGTGGCGGTGGCCGCCGCCCAGGGCCTGCGCACGGTGGTGCTCGCCACCGGCGGGCGTACCGAGTCCGCCGCCATCCGGCTGCTACCGGCCCTGCCCGAGGTGTGTTTCGTCGAGGTCGGCGACTTCACCGGAGCGGCGTTGCGCCGGGCGGTCGAGGTGGGCATGACCGACGTGGTCTTCGTCGGCATGGCCGGCAAGCTCACCAAGCTCGCCGCAGGCATCCTGATGACGCACTACACCCGGTCCAAGGTCTCCCCGGACCTGCTGGCCGGGATCACCGCGGACGCCGGCGGCGGTCCGGACCTGGTGGCGGCCGTCGCCACGGCCAACACCGCCCGCCACGCCTACGAGC
>NZ_CAAAFT010000267.1:9985-11530 GCF_900634765.1 Candidatus Protofrankia californiensis
TGGTGGCGGCCGTCGCCACGGCCAACACCGCCCGCCACGCCTACGAGCTGTGGGACGGCGCCGGACTGCTGCGGGCTGCCGGTGACCTGCTGTGCGCCCGGGTCGCCGAGGTCCTCGCCCGGTTCACCGACGGACGCCTGCGGGCCCGGGTCGCCATGGTCGACTTCACCGGGACGTCCTGCGTGGCCGCCACGGAACCGGCATGGGTGGGACCGTGCGCGTGACAGTGATCGGCTGGGACGGCCGCGCGCTCACCGACCAGGCGGCCGGTGCGCTCGCCACCGCCACGCTGGTCGTCGGTGGCCGCCGCCACCTGGACGCGCTCGGGGGGCACCTCCCCGCCGGCGTGCGCACCGTCGTCCTGGGCGGTGTCGCGGCCGGTCTCGCCGAGCTGACCGGGCACTTCGCCGCAGGCGGCGGGCCGGCTGTCGTTCTCGCCAGCGGCGATCCGGGGTTCTTCGGCATCCTCCGGACGCTGCGCCGGCACGGACTCGACCGCGACCACGGCGTCGACGTCGAACTGCTGCCCGCGACCTCGTCGGTGGCCGTCGCGTTCGCCCGCGCCGGCCTGCCCTGGGACGACGCGCTGGTCGTCAGCGCGCACGGCCGCAGCCTGCGGCGGGCCGTCCACGTCTGCCGCGCCCACCACACGGTCGCCGTGCTGACCGGGCCGGGGCCGGCTGGCGACCCGTCCGCGCTCGGCGCGGCGCTCGTGGGGCTACCCCGGCGGATGTTCGTCGCCGAGGAACTCGGCATGCCCGCCGAACGGACCGGATGGTGCACCCCGCAGCAGGCCGCCGCCCGCCGTGACTGGCGGGAACCGAACATCGTCATCGTGCGCGACACCGACCATCCCCGTCCGGGGGAGCAGGATTCCGACCGGGCCGGGTGGTTGTTCCCCCACCGGACCTCCCCGCCCGGCTGGGCGCTGGACGAAGCCGCGTTCACCCACCGCGACTCGATGATCAGCAAGGCGGAGGTGCGGGCGGTGGCCCTGGCCCGGCTCGGCCCGGGGCCGGGAGACCTCGTCTGGGATGTCGGCGCCGGCAGCGGCTCGGTCGCGGTGGAGTGCGCACGCCTGGGCGCGGCCGTCGTCGCCGTCGACCACGACCCGGACGCCTGCGCCCGCACCCGCGCCAACGCGCGTACACACCGGGTGTCCGTCCAGGTCGTCCCGGGTAGCGCACCGGGCGTGCTCACCGGCCTGCCCGCACCGGACGCGGTGTTCGTCGGTGGCGGCGGACCGGAAGTGGTCGCCGCCTGTGCACGGCACGCACGACGCAGCGTGGCCGTCGCCCTCGCCGCTCTCGACCGGGTCCGCCCGACCTGGGAGGCACTTGCCGCCGCCGGCTTCGACGTCAGCGGAACGCAGCTCGCCGCGTCCCGCCTGCGACCGTTGCCGGACGGGGCGCTGCGCCTGGCCGCGACCAACCCGATCGTCCTCGTCTGGGGAGAACGCACTGGTGAGCACGATGCACGATGATGGACGATCATGACGACGGATGGTCACGATGACGGACGGTCACGATGACGGACGGTAGGAGG
>NZ_CAAAFT010000267.1:11555-12457 GCF_900634765.1 Candidatus Protofrankia californiensis
ACGGATGGTCACGATGACGGATGGTCACGATGACGGACGGTAGGAGGCCGCCGGACAACGGCCTTCGATCAGCGAACGGGCCATTCGCGCGCGGCTGGCAAGGCCGAGGAGATCCGGATGGTGGTGTTCTGTCCGGACCGGCGACAACGCGGCCTGGCGGGACGCTGGGGGAGGCAAGCCGGACAGCTGTTGTCCAGCAGCCTCCGGAGGCACCCGGGCGGTCGGGCATCGGCCTGGTCGCGGTGACCGCGGCCGGTCGCGCGGCCGCCCGGGATCTCGAGCAAGCCTGGCCGGACGCCCGACTCTACGACGGCACGGCCCGCGAAGCGCTCACCGCGGCGGTCGCCGAACGCGCCGGGGTGGTCTGCTTCCTCGCGACCGGAGCGACGGTCCGGCTGCTGGCCGACAACCTGCTCACCGGCAAGGACAGCGACCCGGGCGTGGTCTGCGTGGACGAGGCACGCCGGTGGGCGGTCGCCCTCGTCGGCGGGCACGCCGGCGGAGCCAACGACCTCGCCGGACGCGTCGCCGCCGCACTCGGTGCGACCGCCGTCGTGACCACCGCCAGTGACGCCTGTGCGACACCCGCCCTCGACTCGTTCGGCGCCGACATCGGTCTGCGCGTCGAACCCGGGTCACAGCTTGCCGCCGTGGGCACGGCGATCCTGTCCGGCGAGCCCGTGACCCTGCACGCGGACGCCGTCTGGCCGCTGCCCGCGCTGCCGGAGACGGTCCGGTTCGCCGATCCCGCCGATCCCGGCGAGACCGCCGGCGCGGACGCGGCCAGGCCGGTGCCGCAGGCGCCGCAGATCAGGCCTGCGACGTCAGCCGTGCCGACCGCGCCAGCCCCGCCGATCAGGCCGATCAGGCCGACGATGCCGACGATGCCGACGATGCCGACG
>NZ_CAAAFT010000268.1:0-5993 GCF_900634765.1 Candidatus Protofrankia californiensis
GGGTGAGCGCACACGCCACCGTGGCGGTGGCCCGCCACCGTCCCCGCGGCCGGCTGGCGATCGTCGGCCTCGGCCCGGGTGATCGGGATCTGCTCACCCCACGTGCTGCCCGTGAACTCGCCCGCGCCAGCGTGATCGTCGGCCTGGACCAGTACGTCGACTCCGTACGCGACCTGATCCGAGCGGGCGCGCGCGTGCTCGCCAGCGGCCTCGGGTCGGAGGAGGCACGCGCCGGTGCGGCCGTGGAGGCTGCCCGCGCCGGCCACGCGGTCGCTCTCATCGGCAGCGGGGACGCCGGGGTCTACGCGATGGGCAGCCCGGCGCTGGACCAGGCCGACGACTCCTTCGACGTGGTGGGCGTGCCGGGGGTGACGGCGGCGCTGTCCGCCGCGGCGCTGCTCGGCGCACCCCTCGGCCACGACCACATGACGATCAGCCTGTCGGATCTGCACACCCCCTGGGAGGTGATCGAACGGCGGGTCCGGGCGGCGGCGCAGGCCGACGTCGTCGTCGCCTTCTACAACCCGCGCAGCAGGACGCGGACGTGGCAGCTGCCGCGGGCACTGGCGCTGCTGGCCGGACACCGGCCGCCGTCCACCCCGGTGGGCATCGTCACCGATGCCTTCCGCCCAGCTCAGCAGGTCACCGTCACCACGATCGGGGAACTGACAACTGCCCCGGCGCCACATCTGGACCTGGTCGGTATGACGACGACGGTGGTGGTCGGCAGCACCCACACCCGTGTCGTGGCCGGGCACGTCGTCACTCCGAGGGGGTACCGGTGGAGCTGATCTACCAAGTTCGCGCCGACAGCTGCGCCGGGTGCGGAGCGTGCCTGCTCACCTGCCCCGAACATGCGCTACAACCCGGCCCGCCGCGCACCGGTGGCGGGCGGCCGCCGCTCGTCCTCGCCGGACGCTGCAACGGATGCGGCGAGTGCGCCGAGATCTGCCCGGTCGACGCGATCGACGCCGTCAACGCAGCCGACACGGTGATGCCCGTGCAGCCCGCGGTGGTGGTCGTGCTGCCTGTGGCCGTGCAGTCCGTGGCAGCGACCGCGCAGGCCGTGGCGGTGGCGGGGTGACGCCGGGCTCCCGGGTGGCGCACCCGATCGAACTGCGGTCGTACGAGATCCTGCGGGCACGTCTGGACGGCACGAGCCTGGACACCGCGCGCCTTCCTCCGTTGACCCGTGCGGTGGTCGAACGGGTCGTGCACGCCACCGCCGATATCGACTACGTCGCCGACCTGGTCTGCGACGAAACCGCTCTAGGTGACGCTGTGGCGGCGATCGCCGCGCATGCGCCGGTCGTCACCGACGTGCGGATGACGGCCGCGGGAATCACCACCCGCAACGTGGTCTGCCGGCTCGGTGACGTCGATCCCGTCGCGGCCGCCCGCGATGGCCTGACCCGTTCGGCGGCAGCCGTCGGGCTCGCCCTCGACGAGGTCGGTCCGGGTGCCGTGTGGGTGATCGGATGCGCGCCGACCGCCCTGGAGCGGCTGCTCACCCTCGCCGACCTCGCCCGTCCCGCGCTGGTGATCGGCCTGCCCGTCGGGTTCGTCGGCGCGGTCGAGGCCAAGGAAGCACTGCGGGCGGCGGGCCTGCCCGCGGTCTCGAACCGGTCGGAGAAGGGCGGGGCGGCCGTTGCCGCCGCGGCTGTCAACGCACTGCTGTACGAGGGGCTGAACCCGTGACGGACACAGGCACAGGCTCGGACGCAGACTCCGGCGTGGTCACGAACACCAGCCCGTCCGCGCCCGCGCTGCTGATCGTCGGGCACGGGACCCGCAGCGCGGCCGGAGTGGCGCAGTTCCAGGCATTCGTCGAGCGGGTCGGTGAGCGGGCCGGCGGGACGCCGGTGGACGGCGGGTTCATCGAACTGTCCCGCCCCCCGGTGGCCGACGCGGTGGCCAGGCTCGTCGAGGCGGGCCACACTCGGCTCGCTGCGGTACCGCTGACCCTGGTGGCCGCCGGACACGCCAAGGGCGACATTCCCGGCGCGCTCGCCCGGGAACGCATCCGCCATCCAGGCCTGCACTATGCCTATGGACGCCCACTCGGCCCGCATCCGACGTTGCTGACGGCGTTGGACGAGCGGATCGACACGGTGTGCCCGCGTGACGAGCGGGCGGAGGTGACCGTCCTGCTGGTCAGCCGCGGATCCACCGACCCGGACGCCAACGCCGAGATCGCCAAGGTCGCCCGGCTGCTGTGGGAGGGACGCGGGTTCGCCGGTGTCGAACCAGCCTTCATCAGCCTGGCCGAGCCGAGCGTGCCGGCCGGCCTGGAGCGCTGCCGCCGGCTGGGGGCGTCCCGGATCGTGGTAGCGCCCTACTTCCTGTTCGCGGGCGTCCTGCCGGACCGGGTGGTCGCCCAGGCCGCCGGCTGGGCCGCCGACCACCCCGACATCGACGTGCGCTGCACGGGCCTGCTCGGTGACTGCGAGGGACTGGTGGACCTGGTGCTCGAACGCTTCACCGAGGCGCTGGCCGGGGACATCCGGATGAACTGCGACACGTGCCTGTACCGGGTCGCGCTGCCCGGGTTCGAACATCGGGTGGCCGCCCCCCAGGCCCCGCACGACCATCCGGACGATCCGGCACATCCACACGGTCACCAGCATCATCATGGCCACGGTCATCACCGCCATGCCTCCCGGACCGCCTGAGCGGTTGGCGGTTCTTGGTCATGACGCCAGATTGATCGTCCCACACCCTCCGCGCCAGACCTGGCCACGATCTGTGGAAAACTCGCGCTCATCCACAAGGTGGCCCTCGAGGAACATCCGAACGGAAACGTCCGACGGGCGGCCGGTGGCCCCGTCTGGGTGTCTGGCCTGTTGATCTAACCTCTCGTGTGGGTCGTAGGCATGCGGATCGGGGGTCGGGGGGTTGCCGGTCGAGTTCCTGTCGGACGAGCAGGCGGCTGCGCACGGGTCGTTCGTCGGCACGCCGTCGCGGGCGCAGTTAGCACGGTTCTTCTTCCTCGACGACGAGGACCGCCGGCTGGTCGACCAGCGGCAGCGAGATCACCTGCGGCTTGGGTTCGGGGTCTCGATCGGCACGGTGCGCTGTGTCGGCAGGTTCCTGGCGGACCCGATCGACGTCCCGGCCGAGGTGGTGGACTACGTCGCCGAGCAGCTCAGGATCAGCGACCCGTCGTGCATCAAGACGTACGCCCAACGGGAGTCGACCCGCCGGGAACACGCCGGGGAGATCCAGCGGACCTACCGCTACCGGGACTTCAGCACGGTGGCCGACGAGTTTGAGGCGGGGTGGACGGACGCGTGGGCGTGGACGACCGGGGACGGGCCGAAGGCGCTGTTCGACGCCGCGGTGGGCTGGCTACGCAAGGGGAAGGTGCTGCTGCCAGGGGTGACCACGCTGGCGCGGCTGGTGGCCGGGTGCATGACGACGCGACGCAGCGGCTGTGGGAGACGCTCTGTTCGCTCATACTGATCCCCTTCGGTGTCAACGACGGAACGCATCACGTTGGACGTGCTCAGTATCAGTCGGAAGGTGCTCCCGGAGGAATCGGCACGTGCGCCGGACGGGTTTCGGATAAACCGGATAAGACCATTTATCCCGTGGATAGCACGGGTATTTCCATGGGACGACTGCTGTTCCTCAAACCCCTGATTTCTGCTTAGCGGCGTCGTATTCGAGGCGAGCCGCCTCGACCTTCGACAAGTGAGCGTCCGACCAGTGCACGAGGGTGGCGAAGACCGGGACGAGGGTGAGCCCGAGTTCGCTGATCTCGTACTCCACGCGGGGTGGGATCTGCGCGTGGTAGGTGCGCACGACCAGTCCGTCTCGTTCCAGCTGGCGCAGCCGTTGGGTGAGGACCTTGGGCGTGATCGGGCGTAGGTGCTGCTCGAGCTCGTTGAAGCGCAGCCGGCCGTGGTGCCTGAGTACCCACAGGATCGGCGTGGTCCAACGGCTGAACATCAGGTCGATCACCGGATTGATCGGGCACGCCTGCTCGGCATCGGCATGCTGCTCGGCATCGGCATGTTCGGCCATGACCCCACCCCCTTCCGTCACCTTCGTCCAAGCTTCCGGTCGAAGCTTCCAAAGAGAGAGCCACTATCTTCTAGGAACCTACTATGCCGAGGATGCTAGCGTGCTCCGTGTCGGAACAGAGAACAGGCGACACACGCCGCCTGCGGGGAACCGTGAGGACATCGCGCAACGCCACCACGTGACGACGGCCAGCAGGCCCCCGGTGACCCGATCCTGACGGACGAGGAGTATCGCCATGACTATGCCGGCTTTTCCGCAGCGCGAGGGCGACCGTCCCGACATCGGCTCGGCCGTCCCCCATGTCCAATTCACCCAGAACAGCCCGAAAGCGGTGAGGGAGCAACTCCAGCAGTGGATGTCCACCGAGCTTCCCGGCACCGTAACCGGCCCCAGCGAGATCTCCGATCCCGGGGCTTTTGCCGTCTTTCTGGACGGTCATGCTCCCGCGAAAGGTGCGGTGTTGCTTCCGCCGCGGCTGACGGCGGAATTCGCCCACGTGCACGTCGACGGCAGCCTGCACCTCGCGCTTTCACACGAGGACCAGAAGGAGCTGCTGGCCAGGGGTTGGGGAGAGCCGCACCCGCTGTACTCCGCCGAGATCAACGTGGTGATGCTCTACGCCCCCCGCGCCGTCGAGGAGCTGGACGTGGCACGGACCGTGCTCGAAGCGTCCTACCGCTACGCCACCGGGCACGACCGGGTGACCGTATAGGGAAGTCGGCCGTTGAACAGCCCACCCGTCACCCCGACGGCCAGTGCCATCCCAGTGTGGCGGGTCACCTGAACGTCATGTCCGGTGAGGGTGAGATGTCAGGTGAGGACGAGTTGGGAGGGGGTGATGGTCAGCGGGAACGGGTCGGTGATTTTCAGTGGCTGGTTGCCGTGGGCGGTGCCGGTCTCGAGGTAGTCGGTGCCGGTGAGGGCCAGGGTGGTGATCGACGGTTTGTCGGTGTCGACGATCCAGTAGTGGGGGACGCCGAGGCGGGCGTAGACGTCGCGTTTGAGTAGTCGGTCGATGCCCACGCTGCTGGGGGAGAGCACCTCGACGACCAGTACTGGGACGGCCAGGTACCGTTCGCCGCGCACGAGGTCCGTACGGTGGACCACGCATATGTCCGGTTGGACGCTGGTTCGCCGACCCTTGCGCACATCCGGGGTCGGCCCGAACACGTAAAGATCAGATGGACACGCTCCACGCAGCAGCATCGTCAGCTCGCCGCATCCGACCTGGTGTTCCCAGCGGGGTGCCGGGCTCACCAGGAGCACCCCGTCCACCAGCTCGTACAGCCGACCGTCGTCGGGCATCTCCGCGAGGTCGTCGACGGTGAACCCGTCCTCCCGGATCGGGAGATCCTCATACGCGACCGCCATGAACACCATGATGGGCTCCTCTCAGTAGCCCGAGCGCGAAAGAAGCATGATCGCGCCGCCTTTGGTCCTTCCGTCATAACGCCAGGCTGATCGTCCCACACCCTCCGTGCCAGCCTTGACTACGATCTGTGGAAAACCGCGCTTGTCCACATTGAGTTTTTCGCGGGTTCTCGAATCAGCGGAAGCGAGGCTGGTGGCTATCCTCGTGGCTATGTCGATCATGGAGCAGATGTCGCTGGCGGACGTGAAGAACCGGCTCTCGGAGGTCGTGGACAGCGTCGAACGTGAGCATGGCCGCGTTGTGATCACCCGGCACGGCAGGCCCGCCGCGATCGTCATCAGCGTCGACGACCTGGAGTCGCTGGAGGAAACCCTCGACGTCATGGGCAGCACCCGGCTGATGGCCGACATCCGGGAAGCCCTCGACGACCTCGACGATGCGGGGGCGACCGTCCTGAGCAAGGACGAAGCGCTCCGTCTCGCCACCGGCCAGTGACCGACGTTCACGAGATCGTGCGGATCCCGCCCGCAACCACTCGCATGGCTCATGATCCAAACGAGTTTGTCGCCGTGTACGCTTTTTGGCCGCATTAGCG